>JACKOW010000008.1 GCA_024234055.1 Rhodanobacteraceae bacterium | reverse complement strand
TTAAGCCTGCACCAGCCCGATGACAACCGCCTAACGGTTCTGCGTCAGCGTAGAAGACCGAGGGAGGTGCAAGAATCTTTCAGCGCTTGCCGCGCGGCTTGCGCGAGCCTGACGACGGCGGTTTCCTGCCGGCGGCGGCTCTGGCGCCTGCAGGGGCTGCCTTGCGGCCGCTGGCTGGCTGGCCCGACTTCAACGGCGGAGCATTGGCCGCGGTCTGGCGTGGGCCTTTCCCGGGCCGTGTCGCTTTGGCGGCTGCCGGCGGCTGCGATCGGGTCGCTCGATCCGACAGACGGCTGGCGGCCGCCTCGCGCAGCTTCGGCAGCTGAATCTGAGCGCCGGGAATCACGGCAACGGTCAGTTCCTCACGATCGTGATAGAGCTGACGCGCCCGCACCGAAAAACCCATGCGCTGCAGCGGGCGCAGCACTGCCCTGGCCTTGTCCCAGGCGTCAAAGCGCTTCTTCATCGGCAGCTTGAGATTGAAGATCGCCGCCTTGCACCAGCCCGATTGCAGCCAGCGCGCCATGAGTTCGGCTACCTTGCCCGGTTTCTCGACCATGTCGCAGACCAGCCAATCCACCGGGCGCGGCGGGCGATAGCGAAAGCCATCCTCGCGCAGATGCTGCACCAGACCGCTGTGCATCAAGGCCGGCGCCATGGGGCCGTTGTCGATGGCGGTCACCCGAATCCGGCGCGCCACCAGTTGATAGGTCCATCCGCCCGGCGCCGCGCCCAGATCGACCGCAGTGCCGCCAGCGACCAGCCAGCGTTCGCGTTCGTCTGGACTCATCAATACCTGGAAAGCCTCTTCCAGTTTCAGCGTGGATCTGGATGGCGCTTCGCGCGGGAACTTGAGGCGCGGAATGCCCCCGGAAACGGGGGCGGCGCCGGCCGGCGGTGAAGGTCCGACCAGCGCATGCGTACCGGCCAGCATCCAGACTTGTGCCCGCCCTGTTCCGCCCGGACGGACCAGGTCGCCGAGTCGCGCCTGGAGCGCGCCCACGAGCGGCGCCAGTGGTTTGGTGGCCTCACTGTCGGGGGTGAGCACTGTCAGTGAGGAGAGCGGCCCCAGCGGCCGCAGAGCAGCGGAGATCGGACTGACCCGATCCTTCACGCTGAGATCCCTGAGCTCGGCTGCCACCTGTATCAGATCCCGCGCGAACACCAGATCCGCCAATCCCGGATGCGTGCCGGCGGCGCGCACCCGAACCACGGCCGACTGCTCGGAACGGACGCTCGCTGCAACCCCCTGCACCGCGAACCAGGCCGACAGCTCGTCCATCAAGTCGGGTTCGAAGCCGACCCGGCAGAGCAGGGCCAGCTCCGGCAGAGCAGATGTGTCCGTCATCGGTATCCATGCCGTCGTTGGCGGCCGTGCAGTTGCCGCAAGGGGAATGATTGTGCCGCAGCGGGCTACGTGACATCGCGAGGCCTGCCGTCACGTAGGCCCTGCGGGCCAACGTGACCTACGGACAAAAGCCATCGCGGACAGAGTCCGCTCCCACAGCCACCCCGCCACTGCAGGAGCGACCTCGCGTCGCGACCAGGCCCTCAGGCCAACGCAGCCTCGACGCTGGTGGTCAGCGACTCGGCGCCCGCGCGCACGCCGGCGGCGTGGGTCAGGGTGCGCGGCAGCAGGCGGTCGAAGTAGAAGCGCACCGTCGCCAGCTTGGCTTCCTTGAACTCGGCGGTACCGGCATAGCTGGCGCGAGTCGCGGCTTCAGCCTCGCGGGCCATGAAATAGGCCATGGTGACGTAGCCCGAATAGAACAGGTAGTCGACCGCCGCGGCGCCGATCTCCTCGGCATTCTGCGCGGCCTTCGTGCCGATTTCGCGGGTCAGGGCTTCCCATTCCTTGGCGTGCTTCGCCACGCTGGCCACGAAGGGGGCGATGGCGGCGTTGTCGCTGTGGGCCTGGCAGAAAGCGCCGATCTCGCCCAGGAAGTGGCGCAGACCGACGGCCTGCTGGCCCATGATCTTGCGGCCCAGCAGATCCAGCGCCTGGATCTGGGTGGTGCCTTCATAGATGGTAGTGATGCGGGCATCACGCATCAGCTGCTCCAGACCCCATTCGCGGATGTAGCCGTGACCGCCGAGCACCTGGATGCCGTGGCTGGTGCACTCGATCGCCAGCTCGGTGAGCATGGCCTTGCTGATCGGCGTGAGGAAACTCAGGATTTCGTCGGCGCGCTGCTTGACGGCCGGGTCGGTGTGCCTGGACACCAGATCGACTTGCAGCGCCGAATAGAAACAGAGCGCGCGGCCGGCTTCGCCGAAGGCTTTCTGGGTCATCAGCATGCGCCGCACGTCCGGGTGCACGATGATCGGATCGGCCGGCTTGTCCGGGCGCCGCGGTCCCGACAGCGCACGCATCTGCAGGCGGTCCTTGGCGTAGGCCAGGGCGTTCTGGTACGAGATTTCGATCAGGCCCAGACCCTGCACGCCCACGCCCAGGCGCGCCGTATTCATCATGGTGAACATGGCATTCAAGCCGCGGTTGGGCGGACCGATCAGATAGCCCTCGGCCTCGTCGAAGTTCATCACGCAGGTGGCCGAGCCCTTCAGGCCCATCTTGTGTTCGATGCTGCCCGGGGCCACCGGATTGCGCTCGCCGACGCTGCCGTCGCGTGCCACCTTGAACTTGGGCACGATGAACATGCTGATGCCCTTGGTGCCCGCCGGCGCATCCGGCAGGCGCGCCAGCACCAGATGCATGATGTTCTTGCTGAGATCGTGATCGCCCGCGGTGATGAAGATCTTGGTGCCGGAAATCCGGAAGCTGCCATCCTCGTTGGGCTCGGCCTTGGTGCGCATCAGGCCGAGATCGGAACCGCAGTGGGGCTCGGTCAGGCACATGGTGCCGGTCCATTCGCCGCTGAGAATGCGCGGAATGAACACCTCGCGCTGCCATTCCTCGCCATGATGGGTGAGCGCATCCACGGCGCCAGCGGAGAGCAGCGGATAGGTGCCCCAGGCCACGTTGGCGGATTCGATCATCTCCTTGAAGACATAGCCGACGCTCTCGGGCATGCCCTGGCCGCCATACTTCGGATCTCCGCACAGGCCGGTCCAGCCGCCCTCGACGAAGCGGTCATAGGCCTCCTTGAAGGCCTTGGGCGTGGTGACCGAGCGGCTTTCCTTGTCGAAATGACAGCCTTCCTCGTCACCGATGACATTGGTCGGCGTGAGTACCTGCTCGCAGAACTTGGCGCCTTCCTCAAGGATGGCTTCGACCAGTTCCCGGCTGACTTCTTCGCCGCCGGGCAGTTGCGCATAGATGCTGGGGGCATCGAGGACGTCAAACAGCACAAAACGCATATCGGTCAGCGGAGCGGTGTAGTTCATGAGTCTTTCCTTTCAGGAGCAGGCTTGAAGTTGGGTTTGGCAGATCGGGGGCAGTTGCGACAGGCTGCTAGCGGAAGGATCCGGGCTTGCCCGGCGTGGCTCGCAGTCGTCCGTCGTAGCGCAGATCGAAGCGGACGTTGGGTTCCGAGCACTTGAGCTCGCCTTCCAGCACATAGGTCATGGTCGAATCGGTGGTGAGCGTGGACAGTGCCGGTAGCGAGTCCACGCTGCCGAGATCGATGCGGACGATATCGCCCGAGATCGGCGGCAGGGTCTGGTCCAGTGGCTGGCTGCCCTTGGCCGCGGCGGTCTGATCCAGGATCAGACGCCAGTCGAAGCGTTGCAGCGTTACCGCCATGCTCGACGGGCTGTCGAAGCGCACCCGCGCCACGTATCGCCCGTCGACGGTTTCGATTTCCTGCAGGCTGATGGACGGCGGGCCCAAGACCCGGCGCGGGCCGGCGCAAGCGATCAGCGCCAATGCCAGCAAGGCCAACGCCGCCCAGCCCAGGACACGGCGAAGCTGGCCGGGTGCTTTCCAGCGAGTTTCGATACCAACACGCACAGATTCAGTCATGGCTACACCGCTTCAGTGGAACAGGGGTCGGATCAGCAAGGTCAGCGACAGGCCGAGAATGACCAGCCAGGTCACCAGTACGCCGTAGAAGCGGCCGACACTGTGCCCGGCGCTGGTGCTCATGCCCCAGGCGTGCAACAGCCGGGCAATGAACAGTGCCGCACCAGCCACATGGATGAAGACTGCTCCGATGCCGCCGGCCTCGGCCAGCGCCAGCAGGATCAGCGCGATCGGCACATATTCGCTGGCGTTGGCATGGATGCGCACCCGCCGCTCCAGCAGGCGGTTGTCGGAGACGCCAATGCCGATCTTGGCCGCGCGCCGCACCTGCACCACGCGAAAGGCCAGCACCAACAACAACAGTCCGCACAGCCCTGCATAGATCGATGTAATCGGAAACAAGCTCATATTGATCCTCAGCTACTCAGCCAATCTTCCCACGGCCCGGTGATGGCGACCGTGAATCCCGGTCGCTGGATGTTCGCGAACAGCCAGCGACCATCGGGTGATACGCAGCAACCGGCCCATTCAGAGGCGCCGAAGTCGACGCCTTTCACGCTGGTGTGGTTCTCGGCGATGGTGCGCACCCGCCCGTCGCGGCCCAGCCAGTTGAGCTTCATGTGCTGGCGCAACTTGCTGTCTTCGCAGACCACCATGCCGCCGCCCGGGCCTTCGCCGATATTGTCGGGGTAATCCATCAGCGAACGGTCGCTGACTTCGTACATCAGTTCCAGTTCGGCACTGCGCGGATCGTAGCGCCAGACCTGGCCGCCGCCGGCATCACCGCCGGAGGTCGAGGTGAACCAGATGCCGTCGCTACGTCCGAGGCAACCCTCAAGGCGCAGGAACAACGATCCGCCGCCGGCCAGTCCCTGGCTGAGTACGCCGCCCTGGTCACGGGTGCCTGGCGTATGTCCCAGCAGTGGATCGGCGATCGGTGCCCAGCGCACGCGCCAGCGCTGGCCCACGCGAACGCCGCGCCGCAGATCAGGACCGCCCTCGGCGCAGAGCATCTCCAGTGTGCCGCCCGCCGCCAGATCGCCCGGCTTGCGCGGCGTGTACCGATAGAAGCCGGCGGCGACCTCGCGATCTTCGGTCAGATAGGCCTGCCCCGTGTCGGCATCGAATGCCACTGCCTCATGCCTGAACAAGCCCATGTCGTAGATCGGGCGCGCCTGCGCCGGACCGCTGGCGCTGACTTCGAAGGCCAGCCCGTGGATCTGCCTCAGCCTTCGGGCGCGCACACTACTGCTCGCCGGCACTACCTGATCGCGGTCGATCACGATCTCCTCGCCGCTGATCCAGGTGCCCCAGGGGCTCACACCGCCGGAGCAGTTGACCAGCGTGCCAGTCAGCGCCGCCTCGGCGCCGAGCAGGCGTTCCTGGGCCAGATCCACGATCAGGCGCACGCAACCACCGCCGCAGTCGGCGTCATAGGCCGCATCAGGAGCGGCGAAGGCACCGTTAGCGTCCACCACCTCCTGGTTTCGAATCAGGGTGATGCGATCGCCGTCGCTGGCGACCACCCCCATGCCATCGGCGGCCGGCGGAATGCGGCCGCCGCCGTTCAGCGCGTCGCCGGTCCAGGCAAAGGAGAAATAGCGGAAGCCCTTGGGCAGGCGCAGCAAGGGCAATCCAGTGGTGGCGTCGGTAGCGCGCACCAGAGAATCGCCCGCCGACATCCCCCGCAATGGCGGATTACGGTGGCAGGCCTGCAGCGCGCCGAGTCCGCCGCCCAGAGTCGCGGTAAGGCCGAGTCGGAGGGCATGACGAAGGAACTGGCGGCGCTGAGCGGCGGGCATGGGCCTCGGAGGAGATACGCGAGAGTATGGAGAATACGACAGCGGGCTGGCCCTCAGGGCAACGGCACGCAGTCGATCCACATCAGCGGGACGCTGGCCGGGCGCGGTCTTGATGGACTTCGGCTATCCGCATCGCCGCTGCTGGCAGCTGCTGCAGAGCAAATCGCCATCGCCTGGAGAGTCGAGCTGGTGCCCTCAGGCGCTGAAAGACCGCCGACGAGGACGGGGGAAACATTAAATTTTTGCTGTGAAGGCTTAAATTCGGCGGTCGAAGGCTACCTCTGATCGGCAAATCATCGGCGACACCGACAGCGTCCCATGGTCCCCTTTGCGCAGGTTCAGCCTGCCCCATGTTGGCCCCGCTCATCCGCCGGCCGCTGCGATCGGACCCGATCGCGAGGCGCGGAATCGGCGAAAGCGCGGGGCCACGCATTTGTTTCGTAACACATTTTTTGCGCCACGTCGGGCCTTGTCGGTGGCAGCCATCCATACGATCGAAGCGCCGACTGCAGCAGATGCCAAGGACTGAGCAAGCATCCTGAGCACCCGGGAAGGCCAATCAGGAGAAATGTTGCAAAAACACAACAGCACGAAGGCACTTTTGCAACCGTTAGCTTTTTGTTAGTGTCCCCCTCGCTCAGGGATGGGGCTAGGACGAAAGTCCTGTCAGGAAGGCAAAAAGTCCCGAGAAGTATCCGTGAAGTCTTTTTGGAGAGTGCTAAATGAGCTTGCAACTTCGTGAACTGAATCGCGCCATCACCGCCGCGCTGGCGTTTGGCTCGGTGGCTGCCCTGACGGGAGTCCCGGCTTTCGCGCAGGACGACGATAGCGACACCGCACAGATGGAGACCGTCGAGGTCACCGGTTCGCGCATTAAGCGCACGGATGCCGAAGGCTCCGTTCCGGTCACCGTGATTGATCGTCAGGCGCTGGAACTCAGCGGCGACGTGTCGGTTGCCGACTATCTGCGTAACACCACTTTCAACTCCTTCGGCTCGTTCCGCCCGCAGTCCGGTTCGTCGGCGCAGTCTTTCGCCGAACTGTCCCTGCGTGGTCTGGGCGGCGCCCGTACCCTGATCCTGATCGACGGCCGTCGTGCACCGACCGCCCCGCAGGTGGGTCAGGCACAGGATCTGAACACCATTCCGCTGGCCGCCGTCGAGCGCATCGAGATCCTGACTGATGGCGCATCCGCCATCTACGGTTCCGACGCCATCGGTGGTGTGGTCAACGTGATCACCCGTCGCGACTTCACCGGTGTCGAAATGACCATCGGTGCCAGCGACCCGAAGAACTCGGGCGGTGAGACGGAAGAAGGTTCGGTGATCTTCGGTGCAGCGGGCGACCGCGGCAGCGTCATCGCCGGCGCTTCCTACAGCAGCCGCGGCATCATCTTCCAGGGCGATCGCCCCTGGTCGCAGGGTGGCGCGTCCACCTTCTCGAACAACCTGATGGTCGCCAACCCGGCACCGGGCACGCTGTACGGCTTCGTGCCGGGCGGCTTCGTGGCCAACCCGACCAACGGTTCGGTCCCGGGTAGCGCTGCCTGTAATGCACCCGGCTTCTTCACCGGTGGTTCGGGTTCGTCGCAGCGCTGCTTCTACGACTTCACCTTCGTCGCTGCTGACGAAGCGGAACTGCGCAACCAGTCGCTGTTTGCTCGTGCCAACTACGAGATCAACGAAGACTGGTCGACCTACATGAACGCGAGCGTGAGCCGCGTCAAGTCCTTCGGTCGTTATGCGCCGGTGCCGTCCTCGCCGTTCCCGGGTGGCCAGCCCTTCATCCCGGTCGGTTCCCCGAACCATCCGGCGATCCGTCTGCCGGGTCAGGGCTACAATCCGGATACCCCGTACTTCCTGCGTCACCGCTTCGCAGCACTGGGTAATCGCGACACCTCGACCGATGCCAACACCTACTACTTCGAACTCGGTTTCGATGGTCGTATCGGCAACTTCGACGTCAACTTCGGTGGTCGTCACGTCGAGTCCAAGTATCTGGAACTGGGTCGCAACTACGTTGTCGGCGCCATCGCCGCGCAGTTCATTGCCGACGGTCGCTATGACATCTACAACCCGTTCGCCAACCCGCGTGACGTTCTGGATTCGATGATCGCTACGATCAACCGCGAAGGCGGCACGATCATCGAGGAACTGTACGCTCAGGCCAACGTCGATCTGTTCGAAATGAACGGCGGCGTGGCTGGTCTGGCCTTCGGTGCCGAGTACCGCGACGAGTCCTACGAGGACATCTTCGACACCCTGCAGTCCTCGGGCCAGATCGTCGGTTCGGCCGGTAACTCGGCTGCCGGTGGTCGTTCGGTCAGCGCTGCTTATGTCGAAGCGCTGTTCCCGGTGCTGGACAACCTCGAGTTCAACCTGGCGGCGCGTTATGACCGTTACAGCGACTACGGCACTGACACCTCGCCGAAGATCTCGGTGCGCTACACCCCGATCGAGAACCTGGTGCTGCGCGCCAGCTACGGTCAGGGCTTCCGCGCTCCGACGCTGGACATCCTGACCCAGCAGCCGTCGTTCTCGGCTGACACCGTCACCGACGCCGCGACCTGCGTTGCATTCGGCCTGCCGGCCAACTGCTCCACGCAGATCAATGCCTACGTGATCGCCAACCCGAACCTGTCGTCCGAGTCCTCCGACCAGTGGTCGGTGGGTCTGGCGTGGGACGCGACCGACTACTTCAACATGTCGCTCGACTACTACGACATCAAGATCGACAATCGCGTGTCGAACGTGTCGTCGCCGACCATCGTCAACTGCCTGCTGGGCGCGCAGACCAACTGCCCGCCGGGACTGGGTAACCTGCCGACCAACGTCAATCCGCCGAATCCGGCTCTGGGTCTGGGCGTTGCCCGCGCCCCGGGTACCGGCGAAATCCTGTACATCCAGCGCGGTGCGGTCAACCTCGGTACCATCGAGCAGACCGGTCTGGACGCCAACTTCCGCACCAACTGGGATTTCGGCGACTACGGCAACATGCGTAACCAGTTGACGATCAGCCGCACCTTCCACTCCAAGATCGACGGCGGTGCAAATGGCGTCGACACCTGGAGCCAGCCGCAGGATCGCGCAGTGTTGACCAATGAGTACACCATTGGTGACTTCAACTTCGCCTGGACCATCAACTACATCGACGGTACGCAGTCCTTTGCCAACAGCGTTGGCGATCCGGACTACCCGCAGCGTCTGCCGGCATGGGTCACCCATGACCTGCAGGCCACCTGGAGCGCTCCGTGGAATGGTCGCTTCACCCTGGGTGTGACCAACGTGGCTGACAAGGATCCGGTGCTTGATCCGTATCAGCCGACCGGTCGTCCGTTCGACTTCGGCCTGTACGATCAGTACGGTCGCGTCCCGTACTTCCGTTACACGCAGACGTTCTAATAACAAGCTGTATCTGTAGCACTTTCGAAGGGCCCGGCAACGGGCCCTTCTTTTTTGGACGAGACCCTGGAATCCCGGCTCTAGTAGCCCGTTGTGCGGCGCAGCCGCTCAGCGGGGCTCTTCGCGTCACCTCCCGGACAGCGCTGGCGCGCAGTTCGGGCTACAACGGCCAAGCAGCTGCTCTTGTAGCCCGTTGTGCGGCGCAGCCGCTCAGCGGGGCTCTTCGCGTCGCCTCCCGGACAGCGCTGGCGCGCAGTTCGGGCTACAACGGCCAAGCAGCTGCTCTTGTAGCCCGTTGTGCGGCGCAGCCGCTCAGCGGGGCTCTTCGACGCGCCTCCCGGACAGCGCTGGCGCGCAGTTCGGGCTACAACGGCCAAGCAGCTGCTCTTGTAGCCCGTTGTGCGGCGCAGCCGCTCAGCGCAGCTTTTCGCGTCACCTCCCGGACAGCGCTGGCGCGCAGTTCGGGCTACAACGGCGCAGGCTCTTGTAGCCCGTTGTGCGGCGCAGCCGCTCAGCGGGGCTCTTCGCGTCACCTCCCGGACAGCGCTGGCGCGCAGTTCGCGCGGCCAAGCGCGCAGTTCGGACAGCGCTGGCGCGCAGTTCGCGCCAAGCAACGGCGCAGCCGCTCAGCGGGGCTTTTCGCGCGTCACCTCCCGGACAGCGCTGGCGCGCAGTTCGGGCTACAACGCTGCTCTTGTAGCCCGTTGTGCGGCGCAGCCGCTCAGTGGGGCTCTTCGCGTCGCCTCCCGGACAGCGCTGGCGCGCAGTTCGGGCTACAACGGCCAAGCAGCTGCTCTAGTAGCCCGTTGTGCGGCGCAGCCGCTCAGCGGGGCTCTTCGCGTCACTTCCCGGACAGCGCTGGCGCGCAGTTCGGGCTACAACAACCGATGCGCGCTTGCGATTGTCGCCAAGCACGGGCTATCGTGTGTTCAACGATTGAACGGGCAACTCTGCGCTTGCTTTCCTGGTTTGCGGTCATGACCAAACCCCGTGGCGAGGCCGAGGCACAGATGTGCCTGATGCGGCAGGGTTTCGAGACCCTGTTCCCGCGCACCCGGCGCACGGTGAGAGCCGCTTCCGGCATGGTGGTCCGCACCGAATCGCTGTTCCCACGTTATGTCTTCATCCAGACCGATCCGGCGCTGCAATCGCTGGAGCCGGTGCGCAGCACGCGTGGCGTAAGCACCATCGTGCGTTTCGGCGGCGAACCGGCGCGGGTACCCGATGCCGTCATCGAGCAGATCAAGTCCCGAATCGATCTCTACGACGGTTTCGTCAGGCTGGCGGCGCCAGATCTGGCGCCCGGTACACCGGTGAAGATCAACGAAGGCCCATTCAGCGGGCTGAACGCCATTTTTGCGGCGGCACACGGTGACGACCGGGTGCGGCTGTTGTTGACGATGTTGGGTAGCGAGCGCGAAGTCGTGCTCCCCCGCAGCGTGCTCGGCGCCCGCATCTAGGCGCACCGACAACCCGGCTTTGTGGCCATGCGGGCCTACACCGCAGGGCGGCAGCGTGGGGGGTCTGGTTCAAGCAAGTCCCCAACGCCGCCCCACCTGTGGGAGCGGGCTCCGCCCGCGATCTTCGCCTGCAAGCCGGACAGAGTTCGCGGACAGAGTCCGCTCCCACAGATGCGCATTGCGCGCGATCCACGGGGCAGGCTGATTCAAAAGCAACATCCGGCACATCTGCCAAGCGCTCAACCCAGGAGCCCGTTGGACGACGACACCCGCTACCGCTTGCTGCGACTGCTCACCGAACATCCGGAGCTGTCGCAGCGCGAGTTGGCCAGCGAGCTCGGGATGTCGCTGGGCAAGACCAACTACTGCCTGCGGGCGTTGATAGGCCGCGGCTGGATCAAGGTGCAGAACTTCCGCAACAGTGACAACAAACTGGCCTACGCCTATGTGCTCACGCCCGCCGGCGTGGGGGCAAAGTTCCGTGCCACCGCAGAATTTCTTCGTCGCAAGCAAGGCGAGTACGCACGTCTGGAGCAGGAGATTGCTGCACTCAGACGGGAAGTCGCGGAACAGGCTGGTGAGGATGAGTCGTTCCAGAATCTGTCCGAGACGGGTCAGTCAAGCTGAGATGCCCGCTCGGGACGCCATGGATGGGCCCATCAGCTGACTAGCGCGCTTCCTCGTCAGGAGTTTGAAGTGCAGGCCAGCGGCCGTCGTCGCCGATCCCGCCGACGGCGAGCCGATGCCGCCTCCGCGGTGCGGCTGCCGTCGCAGCGGCCAGCAGGTATCACCGCCCTGTTCATCCTTCTGCTGGCCATGCTGCTCGGCGGCGGTACGCGCAACGATCTGATGTCCGATCTGACCGTGCAACTGGCGTCATCGGTGGTGCTGGTCTGGGGTTTGAATCGCCTGTCCTGGGCCCAGATAAGTGTGCCGACAAGGCACTTCCTGCTGCTGGTTCTGGCGGTGGCGCTGTTGCCGCTCATCCAGTTGCTGCCCTTGCCTACAGTCCTGACACATGCCATGGCGGGTCGGGATGTGCTGTCCGCCGGGCGTGAGTCTCTGGGACTTGGCAGCCCGATGTTTGCGCCCTGGTCGCTGGATCCCAATGCCACTTTGGCCGCCCTGCGTGGGCTGTTGCCTGCTGCAGCGCTCGCAGTGATCGGCTGCCAGCTCAATGCCATCTGGCTGAAGCGTCTGTCCCTGGCGGTGGTGGCAATTGCGCTGATGATGGTTCCGCTGGGTATCGCCCAGGTCGCCCAGGGACCGCACAGCGAACTGCGCCCCTATGTGCCGACCAATGTTCACGATGCCGTCGGCCTGTTCGCCAACCGCAATCACTACGCGGCATTTCTGGCGACCGCGCTGGCGCTGGTCATGGCTCATCTGGTGCGCAGCGGATATCGCCATCTGCCCCGATCGACGGGTCACCTGATTCGGGTGGGGTGGATCCTTGCCGGCGCCATGCTGCTGCTGGGGATCGTGCTGTCGCGATCGCGCGGTGGTGTGGGCATTGCCGGGCTGGCGATGCTGGTCTGGCTGGCAGTTGCTTTCATCCGTCGCCGCCGCGACAAGGAAACTTATTATTGGCTGTTGGGTTTCGCCTGCATCAGCGGTCTGCTGGCCTTCCAGTTTGGCTTTCTCGCCATTGCCGATCGCCTGAATCAGCAAGGCGATATCCGCATCGATGTCTTTGCCGATGTCATGGCCCTGAGTGGCCGCTTTGGCTGGCTGGGCACAGGGCTCGGCAGTTTTCAGGCCATGTATGCGGCCTACGAGCCCCTGGAACTGGTAGGAGCCAAGATTCTCACGCATGCGCACAATGACTGGGCGGAGCTCTGGGTGGAACTCGGTCTGCTGTTGATTCCGGTGACCCTGGCCTTCGGATACTGGTTCTGGAAGCGTTTGCAGGGCTTGCGTGGGCGCGGCTCGCACCATGCTCTGCACCTCGGCGGTGCGCTGATCGTGGTGATGCTGTGCCTGCACTCGCTGGTGGACTACCCGCTGCGCACCACCGCAGTGTCGACCATGTTCGTTCTGGCCTGCCTGCTGCTGGTTAGTCCCTTGCCGCCTCGTCAAGAGGGCGAGCCCGGCCCGGGCATCAGCCCGCGTCCGCCAGAGTTGGCACGGGATCGCCATGATTGAGCTCCCACAGGCAAAGCCTGCCGTGATCGGTCTGGGCTATGTCGGCCTGCCGCTGGCGCTGGCCTTTGGCCGACTGCGAGACACAGTCGCCTTCGACATCAACCCGGACCGCATCAAGGCCTTGCAGGCGCGACAGGACAACACCGGCGAATGCAGCCCCGAGGACGTGGCAGCCGCGGCAAGGCTGATCTTCACTTCCGACAAGGATGATCTGCGCCACGCCAATGTCTACATCGTGGCGGTGCCGACGCCGGTGAATCAGCACAAGTGGCCCGATCTGACGCCGCTGATGGCTGCCACCGTGACCGTCGCCGATGTACTCAAGGTTGGCGATGTCGTCATCTTCGAGTCAACCGTCTATCCCGGCGCGACCGAAGAGGTTTGCGTACCCATTCTCGAGCAGCACAGCGGATTGCGCTTCAACGAGGACTTCTTTGTCGGTTACAGCCCGGAGCGCATCAACCCCGGTGATCGCCAGCGCCGTCTGCCCGACATCGTCAAGGTCACCTCCGGCTCTACGCCCGAAGCCGCCGAACTCATCGACGCGCTGTATCGCGAAATTGTTCCTGCCGGCACCCATCGTGCGCCTTCGATCCGTGTGGCCGAAGCCGCCAAAGCCATCGAAAACACCCAGCGTGACGTCAATATCGCCCTGGCCAACGAGTTCGCCCAGTTGTTTGCACGACTTGGCATCGACAACGAAGCGGTACTCGCGGCAGCGGGCAGCAAGTGGAACTTCCTGCCCTTTCGCCCGGGTTTGGTGGGCGGGCATTGCATCGGCGTGGATCCCTACTACCTGGTGCACAAGGCCCAGGCAGTGGGCTACCACCCCGAGTTGATCCTTGCTGCCCGACGCATCAACGAGGGCATGAGCGAGTACGTCACTGCCGAAGTGCTGAAGCTGATGGCGCAACATCGAATCAACATTGTCGGCGCGCGGATACTGGTGCTGGGAATCACCTTCAAGGAAAACTGCGCCGATGTGCGCAACACCCGCGTGGTGGAGATCGTCCGCGCGCTCATGGGCTACCACGCGCAAGTGGATGTGCATGATCCCTGGGCCGACAGCGAGGAATGTCAGCGCGAATACGCCATCACGCTTTGCCAGCAACCAGAGCCTGCTGGCTACGATCTGATGCTGCTCGCCGTCGCCCATCGACAGTTCGCCGAGCAGACCCGGGATGAGATTCGGCGGTACCTGAAGCCGGATGGCCTGCTGCTCGACCTCAAATACGCCGCTGCACGCGGGAGCGCCGATGCCAAGCTCTGACCGCCCCGGCTGTTGTAGAGCGGAGCTTGCTCCGCTGCCTCTGCCTGGCTTCCATGCAGCCCGCAGAGCAAGAACCGCACACCCTGCCGAGCAAGCTCGGCACTACCAAAGCCTCGTACGCCGCCGCTCCCATGCGGAAACGGCAACGGCGCTGATGCAAACATTGATCCCGTGCTGAGCATCAACGGCGCCCCGGCCGAAAATTCGGCGAAGCACGCCGAGGCCCCGCTGGAGGGGCTCGGGTCTTACCTGCGCACCTTCCGGGAGTTCATCGGCGGGCGCATGTATCTGGTATTCGCACTGATGCTGGTCGAAGCGCTGCTGGAAGGCGTCGGCATCGTCATGTTGCTGCCGCTGTTGCAAACCTTGGACAGCGGCAGCGCCGCGCCAGGACGTTTCGCCGCATGGATCACGGAGGGGCTGACGGGCCTGGGAATCCAGGGTGCGGTACCGGTGTTGTGTCTGGTCGCCGTGGTGTTTCTGGTCAAGGGTGCGATTGCCTTCGCCGCCAGCGGCTACGGTGGCTTTCTGCGGGCGCAGCTGCAGAAATCGCTTCACTCCAAGCTCTACGACGCCTATTCGCGGATGAGCTATCGCTATTACACCTCGCGCGACACGGGCTATTTCTTCAACCTGTTCGGCCAGGTCTTCTCGTTGATCAGTGCCTTCCAGAGTTTTTCGGGTTTCATGGTCGGCCTGATCAAATCAGCGGTCTATCTGGGCATGGCCGTCATCGTCGCCTGGCGCTTCGGTCTGGCAGCGCTGGCGGTCGGCTTTGGTCTGTTTTTCCTGTTTCGCCAACTTACGCGGCGCATTCGCGACCTGTCGCGCGAATCCGCCGAGCATATGGGGTCGGTGTCCAGCACCTTTGTCCAGACCATCCAGGCCTTCAAGTATCTGGCCGCCACCCATACCGCCGAGCCCTTGCGCAAGCATGTGCTGGCCAATGTCGAGCGCACCGGTGATCTGGGCGCCCGATTGAATCTGGTCATGGCCTTCACCAACGCTGCGCGCGAGCCCATTGCTGTGCTGGTGATCATATTGATCGTGGTGGTCCAGCTCTCGGTGTTCGAGCAGCCGCTGGCACCCATCATGGTATCCATCCTGTTGTTCTATCGCGGCATCAACGCCGTACTCGGCGTGCAGGCCAATTGGCAGAGCGTCCAGGCGCAGGCCGGCGCGGTCGAAGTCGTTCGCGACGAGTTCCGTCGCCTGGCCAGCGAGGCCGAGCCGAACGGCATGGTGAGCGCTGCACTCCTGCGTGAGGGTATACGCTTCGATCAGGTGTCCTTTGCCTACGACAGCCGCAAAGGTGATGTGCTCTCGCAGGTGTCCTTTGCCATCCCGGCGCGCTCCACGGTTGCCTTGGTTGGCGCCTCCGGGGCCGGCAAATCCACCGTCATCGACCTTCTGACCCTGTTGTTGCCGCCGCGCACCGGCGAAGTACGCATCGATGGCATCCGCGGTACCGAACTCGAGAAATCCAGCTGGCGCCGCCAGATCGGCTACGTGCTGCAGGATGCGGTCATCTTCGACGACAGCTTTGCCAACAACATCTGCCTGTGGAGCGGCGACCCCAAGACCGATCCGGCGCTGATGGAGCGAGTACGCAATGCCGCCAGAAGCGCACACCTGCTCGAGTTCATCGAATCCTCGCCGGACGGCTTCGATTCCCTCGTCGGCGACCGCGGCATCCGCCTGTCCGGCGGACAACGCCAGCGCCTGTTCATCGCCCGTGAACTGTTCAAGGAGCCCAGCCTGCTGATCCTGGACGAAGCCACCAGTTCACTCGACAGCGAGGCCGAGCGCGTCATTCAGCAGAGCATCGACGAGCTGCGCGGCCGCATGACCGTGGTGATCATCGCCCACCGCCTCGCCACCGTGCGCACCGCCGACCAGGTGCTGGTGTTTGACCAGGGTCGACTGGTGGAGCAGGGCGACTACGCCAGTCTGCGGGAGCGAGAAGGATCCCGCTTCAGCGCCATGGTGGCGGCGCAGGCGTTATGAGCAGGAATCGATATCCACTCCGGAAGGTCGCGATTGCAGTAGTGCGCCCGACCGTATGTGAAGTTGCTCGAAGCCCCGTAGGTCACGTTGTCCGCGCAGCGGACTACGTGACAACAAACTTCCACACAGTTTCGCGGCCCGGCCCAGCCCGGCCCTCAATTCACACAC
This sequence comes from Rhodanobacteraceae bacterium, assembly GCA_024234055.1. Classification (NCBI taxonomy): domain Bacteria; kingdom Pseudomonadati; phylum Pseudomonadota; class Gammaproteobacteria; order Lysobacterales; family Rhodanobacteraceae; species Rhodanobacteraceae bacterium. The sequence continues at coordinate 202,756 of JACKOW010000008.1, read as the reverse complement.
ACGAAGTGCGCGCAGTCACTTGAGCACCCTCGCACGAATTGCGCGGCACCCAGCCAATCAGGGCCGTGTGATCCCAGCCGTCATGCGCTATTTCGCATGGCAATTGGCCAAGAGAAGTTTCGCCGACCATTGGGACATTCCCTATCACGGCCTCACGCTACGCTGTCACCGAAACAGCCATTCGGCCAGCGCCGCGCTGTACTTCAACGGTCTCCCGGACTTCCGCGAGATGAGCTTCATCAGGCGCTATCTGCGCCCCGCCGATACGTTCGTCGACATCGGCGCGAACGTGGGCGTGTACACCCTGCTGGCCGCCGCGCTGGTCGGAGCGCAGGGCAGAGTCCATGCCTTCGAGCCCGGTACCCAGACTCGAGCGCAGCTGGCTGAGAACGTGGCCTTGAATCGATTGTCCTGTGTCAGTGTCCACGCCTTCGCGGTATCCGACCGAGCAGGAAGCGCGTCGCTGACCGCGAACGTCGACGATTGCGTCGCCAGTCTGGTGCCGGCGGATGCAGGGGCTGATACCGCGCATGTCGAGCAGATCACCTGCGTGACCCTGGACGAATTCCTGCCCGACGAGGATTTCGCCATGGCCAAGATCGACATCGAAGGCGCCGAACCCCTGGCTGTCCGCGGCGCGCTCGGTCATCTGGGCCGCGGCAATCCGCCGGTACTGCAGATCGAAATGGACGGATACAGCAAGAAATTCGGCGTCGAAACCCACGACTTCATCGCCGAACTCGATCAGGCCGGTTATGACGTCGGCATCTACGATGTGGCCAGCAATTCGATAGAGTTCACTCGCACCCCTTGGCTCAGCGGCGTCTTGAACGTGCTCGCGGTCAGTCGCGCTCGCCGAGATGAAGTGACGGCGCGCCTGGCAGAGAAGCGGTCGCAGCCATGATCGTCAGGAATCCCGCCACCCGTAGGCCGAGTGCGTCGCGCAGCGGCTCACCGGCGCTTTTCCGTCCAGCGTAACGGCAAGCCCCCTGAGCATTACCCACCACGGCGCAGTTCAAGGCACCACCGGCAGCTGCCACCGCCTGCAACTCGACGCCGACAACGCCGTGCTGATCGATTGCGGCCTGTTTCAGGGCGCGGAGACCAGCGGCGGCAACGAATCCAATCAACATCAGATCGAATTCAAGCTCGACGACGTGCGCGCGCTGGTCGTCACTCATGTGCATATCGACCATGTGGGCCGCATTCCTTATCTGCTCGCGGCTGGATTCCGCGGCCCGATCATCTGCACCGCACCTTCCGCCATCCTGCTGCCGCTGGTCATCGAAGACGCGCTCAAGGTCGGTTTCACCCGCGACCAGCAACTGATCGATGCCGCGCTGACGCTCATGCGCAAGCAGATCGTCGCGGTGGATTACGGCAACTGGCACACCGTCATCGATCGGCAAGACAATCCGCTGCGTCTGCGCTTCCAGCCCGCCGGCCATATCCTCGGCTCGGCCTTTGTGGAGTTCGACATCGGCACCGGCCCCAAGAGCCAGCGCATCGTCTTCTCCGGTGACCTCGGCGCGCCACACGCACCCTTGCTGGCCGCGCCCAAATCGCCCGCCCGCGCCGATGTCGTGGTGCTGGAAAGCACCTACGGCAACCGCAAGCACGAAGATCGCCGCAGCCGTCAGCTGCGGCTCAAGAGCGCCATCGACCACGCCATGAAAGACGGCGGTACCGTGATGATTCCGGCCTTCAGCATCGGCCGCACCCAGGAGTTGCTGTACGAGTTGGAGGGCCTGATCCACAAGGCCAGTGATTCTGGCTGGCGCGAACTGGCGGTGATCGTCGATTCGCCCCTGGCGGCACGATTCACACAGGCCTACCAGAAGCTCAAGCCCTGGTGGGACGCCGAAGCCCACCGGCGCCTGCGTGCCGGCCGCCACCCGCTGTCATTCGAGAATCTCATTACCGTCGACAGCCATGAAGACCACCTCAAGCTGGTTGATCATCTGGTCAAGACCCGACGCCCAGCTGTAGTGCTTGCCGCCAGCGGCATGGCCGCCGGGGGCCGCATTGTCAATTACCTCAAAGCCATGATCGAGGACCCACGTCACGACGTGCTCTTTGTCGGCTACCAGGCCGCCGGCACACCCGGCCAGCAGATCCAGAAATACGGCCCCAGGCATGGCTATGTCGAACTCGACGGCAAGCAATACACCATCCGCGCCCAGGTCAGCAGTATCAGCGGCTACTCAGCCCATGCCGGACAGGACGATCTGATCAACTTCGTACGCCGCATGCGCAAGCTGCCGCGAGAAGTCAGATTGGTGCATGGCGACAACGATGCCAAGCACACCCTGCGCGAGCGCTTGCTGGCGATGGCCACCGCGAAAGGTCAGCCCATGCAAGTCACCATCGGCAGCGCGCATTGAACAGCACTGCCGCCCCCTGGGATCGCCGAGTTGCACTCGGCGCTGCCTTTGGTATCGCCGAGTTCAACTCGCCGATCCAGGCGCTGCCGGCTACCAGAACTACAGACCGGCAATGCGAACCGCAGGTGCGCACTCGGGCGCTCGCCACCAAGATGACCCGCCAGAGATAGCCGATGAGCGAGGTTACGTCTAGGTACCGATACACCAGCGCTGGGCCAAGCTGGTCCAACAACTACTTGTGGCGACCCTTGCTGAAGGTGTTGACCGACCGACTCAAACCAGGCGACTCCATTCTGGATGTCGGTTGTGGGTCCGGTGCTACCGCTGGGATGCTTGCCAAGCGTGGATACCAACTTGTGGGTATCGATCCGTCTGAGTCAGGAATCGCGCTCGCAGAAGAGGCGTTTCCGGACGTCAGATTCGCGCAGCGATCCGCCTACGACGACTTGGCTGGCGAGTATGGGCAGTTCGACGCAATCGTCAGTCTTGAGGTGGTCGAACACTGCTTCTCGCCACGCGTCTACGCAGCAAATCTTTACTCAGCGACTAAGCCCGGTGGAATCGTCGTAATCTCGACTCCTTATCATGGTTATTGGAAAAACCTGGCCTTGGCATTGGCAGGAAAATTCGATTTCCACTTTTCCCCGCTTTGGGACGGCGGGCACATCAAATTTTGGTCCGCGAAGACAATCACTTCGCTGCTGAAAGAGGCAGGGTTTGTTGACATCCGTATCCAGCGAATAGGGCGAATACCGCCGTTGGCGAAATCAATGTTGATCGTCGCAAAACGACACGTGAGAAAGGCCGACGAAGCGTCCATCGGCGCGACGCCCTGATGTGTGGAATTGCAGGCCAACTCTTGTTGATCGATTGCGCAGCTCGAGTCGATGGCGTTCAGCTCACCCGCGTACGCGACCACCTGCGCACCCGCGGCCCAGACGGTGCAGGAACCTGGATTTCCAACGAGGGTCGCGTGGGATTGGCCCACCGCCGCCTCTCCATCATCGACCTCTCCGCGCGCGGTGCTCAACCCATGCACCAGGGCGATCTGTCGATCACGTTCAACGGCGAGATCTACAACTATCAAGCCTTGCGCCGCGATCTTGAGGCCCAAGGCGAGCGCTTCGCTTCGGACTCCGACACCGAAGTCCTGTTGAAGCTGTATGCACGACACGGAACCGCCATGTTCCAGTACCTGCGCGGCATGTATGCCTTTGCGATCTGGGATGCACGCAAGCGGGAACTCACGCTGGCGCGTGATCCTTTCGGCATCAAGCCACTTTATTACGCCGAGCAGGACGGCCAGTTCTGGTTCGCCTCGCAATGTCGCGCCCTGGTGGATACGGGCGTGATCAGTGCGCGGCCGGATAGCCGTGCCTGGACACAGTTCTTGCTGTGGGGGAGCGTGCCGGAACCCCGCACCGCCTACGAGGCCGTAAGGGCCCTGCCGGCCGGTTGCTGGATGACGGTCAGTGCTGCGAAAGGCGTATCAGCGCCCGTTGCCCATTTCGACTTGAACGCGACTTACGCCGCTCAGGCAAACAGGGCGAGCGCCGAAGAAGTGAGGGCGGCGGTTCTGGACAGCGTGCGCCATCATCTGATTGCCGATGTGCCTGTCGGAGTCTTTCTATCCGCGGGTATCGATTCCGCGGCTGTTCTGGGGCTGGCGAAAGATGCAGGCGCGCGGCCGGAATCAGTCACCCTGGGCTTCTCGGAATTTGCCGGCAGCGCCCGCGACGAGACACCGTTGGCAGTCGAACTGGCGCTGCGCTATCAGTCCAAGCATCACATCCGTAGGGTCGATCGTAGCGAGTTCGAGAGCGACTTGCCGAGCATCCTCGCAGCCATGGACCAACCCAGCATCGACGGGATCAACACGTGGTTTGTCGCCAAAGCCGCCAAGGAACTGGGCTGGAAAGTCGCGCTCTCGGGCCTGGGTGGCGACGAATTGTTCGGCGGCTATCCCTCATTTCGCGATCTACCCCGCTGGACAACCTGGCTGGCCTGGGCAAAGCATGCCCCACGATTGGGCGAGTACGCCGGTCGACTGATTGGAAGACTGGCCAATCACCCCAAGGCGCAGGGGTTGCTGCGCTATGGCGGAACCTGGTCAGGCGCCTATTTCCTGCGCCGGGGCTTGTTCATGCCGTGGGAGATCGATGCCGAAAGGCCGAGTTGGTTGCCGCAGGATCCCGATGCCATCATCGAATCCTTGAAGTTGCTGGAATCTCTGTTGAACCCAGATCCCGCAAGCGACCACGCCCGAGTGTCGGTGCTTGAGACGGCCGCCTACATGCGCAATCAACTGCTCCGCGACAGCGATTGGGCCAGCATGGCGCACTCGATCGAAATGCGGGTGCCGCTCGTGGATAGCGAACTGGCTCGACGCATTGCGCCGAGAATGCCGGCGGCCGTGCCTGGCCTGGCAAAATCAGCACTCGCTCTCGCGCCCTCGCTGCCGCTCCCCCAGGCCATCATGACCAGACCCAAGACCGGGTTCGAGACACCTGTTGGGTCGTGGATCAGATCCACAGGGCCAATGCATCGCGAGCCTTGGGCGCGCACCTGGGCCAGACAGATCCTCCAGCAGAACGCGGCCGCCATGCCCTCTGCCGCATGACAACACAGAGCAAGTCAATCCTGATTACCACCATCGCGGCACGCCAGGGCGGTGTGCCGGCCATGTTGCGCTTCGCCATTGATGCGTTACGCCGCAATGGCTGGGATCCTCACCTGGCCTACTATGAACCCTACAGCCAGAGCCCCGAGCTTTCGGTGCCCGTCCAGGCACTGGTCAGGAGAGCGGTGAGTTCGCGGCGGGAGGAGGGCATTGGTGGCACAAAAGCGACGGCCGTAGGCGCTTGGCTTCCGGAACTCGAGTTTACCCACTACCGACCCAGTGCCCAGTGGCGCGAGCTTATCGCCGGATTTCCCATGCATCTGGTGATTTCCGGAACGGCCATCGCCGGCGCCGCGCTCGCCAGCCTGGGAAAGCCCTTCGTTGCCTGGCTGGCAACGGATCTGGAAGGCGACCGATGTGATCGTGTTGGCACCTTTCCTTGGTACCGGCGCATGCTGGATCAGGGACTTAACGTCCATGTCTTGCGCGCGCAAGAACGCCGTGTGATCCATCGTGCGCACGTGCTTGCACTGAGCAAACATACTGAGGGCGAACTCAATCGAATTGCAGGCCGCAAGGTGGTGCGCGAAGTTCTGCCTGCCCCGATCGATACAAGAATCTTCAAACCCAAGGCCGGCTTCACCACGGCAGGGCGAATTGGCTTTTCCGGTCGCCTGGACGACCCGCGCAAGAACGTGGCACTACTGCTGGATTCCATGGTGGATCTTGCGCACTCCTGCCCCGAGAGCGAGTTGGTCTTGATTGGCCATCGGCCGGGCACACCATTGGAGGCCTGGATCGCAGCTCGTGGCCTGGACGCGCGGGTGAAGCTGCTCCCTTATGTCGCACCAGAACAGTTGCCCGAGATTCTGGCTGAACTCGATGTGTTCGCTGTTCCCTCGCATCAGGAGGGCCTATGCATCGCTGCCCTGGAAGCCATGGCATGCGGTGTGCCGGTCATCAGCACACGCTGTGGTGGTCCCGAAGATTTCATAAGCGACGGGCACAACGGATGGCTGGTCGAAGTCAACGCCCGCGACTTGGCGGAAGCCCTTCGCCGTGTCATCAAGGACCGCGCGTCTCGTCTATCCATGGGCATCGCAGCGCGAAGGACCATCGAATCGCATTACAGCATCGGTAGCGCCGAAAAGATCTTGATGGGCGCCCTCAATCAGACCTTCCCCAATCAAATCAGGAGCCTGTGCGCGTGAGCACTGTACTCATCACCGGCGGCGCCGGATTCATCGGCGTCAATGCGTCATTGCACTTCGCCCGCCAGGGGTGGCAAGTCGTTATCGCTGACAACCTGAGTCGACGAGGAACTGCCGACAATCTTGCATGGTTGCAATCCCAGACAGCGGTAGCCTTCGAGCGCTGTGACATCCGGGATGCAGCGGCGATCGCCGAGGTCGTCCGCAAGCACCAGCCCGACCTGTTGATCCACCTTGCGGCTCAAGTCGCTGTGACAACCTCGGTGGTCAACCCCCGAGAGGACTTCGAAATCAACGCACTCGGGACCTTCAATGTGCTTGAGGCCATCAGGCTGAATTCGCCGCAGACCTTCGTCATCAACGCCTCAACAAACAAGGTGTACGGAAAGTTGGCGCATCTGGGCGTAGTCGAGCGCAACGGTCGCTACGAATACGCCGATCATCCCAATGGGGTTGCTGAAACCGAACAGCTGGATTTCTACTCCCCTTACGGATGTTCCAAAGGCGTTGCCGACCAGTACACCATCGACTACGCACGAATCTATGGCCTCAAGACGGTGACCTTCCGCCAGAGCTGCATCTATGGCGAGCGCCAGCTGGGCATTGAGGATCAGGGCTGGGTAGCATGGTTTGCCATCGCAGCAACGCTGGGCAAACAACTGACCATCTACGGCGACGGCAAGCAGATCCGGGATGTCCTCGATGTGCGAGATCTGGTACGCGCCTATGAAATGGCATATGCCGCTCGCGATCAGGTTTCAGGCCGAGCCTTCAACATCGGCGGTGGCCCCACCAATACGATGAGCCTGCTTGAACTACTGGCGCATTTGGAAAAGGTGACTGGAAAGCCCGTCCCCCGTGCGTACGACGAACCACGCCCAGGCGATCAGCCGGTTTTTGTCTGCGACATTGCGGCCGCCAAAGCCGGGTTCGGGTGGGCGCCGGAGATTGGCGTGACCGATGGCGTCCACAATCTGATTGACTGGGTGGGCGCAAACCCCGAATTGTTCGCGTGGATGAAGTAACGCAATGACCCACGGCAGCGAACGCATAACCATACTCGAACCGCCAAGGTCCCTGTTCAGCATGAGGCTGGGTGAGTTGTGGGATTACCGCGATCTGATCTACCTGCTTGTCCGTCGAGATTTCGTTGCGCAGTACAAGCAAACGATGCTCGGGCCGGCCTGGCATGTGATTCAACCGCTGTTCACCACCATCATCTTCACACTGGTCTTCGGGACCATTGCCAAGATCTCCACGGATGGCGTACCACCGTTTCTGTTCTACATGGCGGGCACCACACTCTGGGCCTACTTCTCCGGCGTGCTGACCACAACTGCAAACACCTTCATCGGAAACGCCAGTATTTTCGGCAAGGTGTATTTCCCGCGGTTGGTGGTGCCAGTCTCGAACCTGATCTCGAAGCTGATCGGTTTCGCCATCCAGATGGCGTTTTTTCTCGCCTTCATCGGTTGGTATTGGTTGCGCGGTGCTCCCATCGAGTTCCAGCCAACCATCCTGCTGTTCCCCTTGCTCGTACTGATGATGGCCTCATTCAGTCTGGCGCTCGGAGTCATAATCTCGGCGCTGACCACCAGGTACCGTGACCTGGCTGTGGTTCTGACCTTTGGCGTTCAGCTCTACATGTACGTCACCCCGATTGTCTATCCGGTATCGACCCTGTCACCCGATTGGCAGACTTGGGCCATGGTCAACCCAATGGCTCCGATCGTCGAGACCTTCCGCCACGGAATTCTTGGTGCGGGAACGTACGATCCGTTCGCACTCTTGCTAAGTGGAGCAACGATTCTATTGACACTGCTTCTGGGCGTCGCGCTTTTCAACCGTGTCGAACGAACCTTCATGGATACGGTGTAATGGAAATGCGAAGCAACAATGCGTGTGAATTGCTCGGCGACTCTGCCGCAAATAGTAATTTTCAACGTCAGAAGCAGATCACCCCGCAATCAATAGATCTTGAGGCGCCGACCGGATACGACGGAGCAAGGGCATGAGTACTCGCGTCGTCATAGAAGTCGAAAACCTCTCGAAGTTCTACAGACTTGGAATGATTGGCGGGGGCACCTTGCGCGAGGACCTCTCGCGTTGGTGGGCAAAGGCCAGAGGCCGTCCCGATCCGCTGCTCAAGATCGGCGAGCATGACCACGGCAACCGCGAAGGGGAACACTTGTGGGCGCTACGGGACGTCAGCTTTCAGGTACAGGAGGGCGAAGTCCTCGGGGTCATCGGACGCAACGGGGCGGGTAAGAGCACTCTGCTCAAGATTCTCTCAAGGATTACAGCGCCTACATCAGGGCGGGCCGTGATCCGCGGACGCGTGGGAAGCTTGCTAGAGGTAGGAACGGGTTTCCACCCGGAACTAACGGGTCGTGAAAACATCTACTTGAACGGCGCAATCTTAGGGATGAAGCGTGCGGAGATTACGCAAAAGCTCGACGAAATCATCGATTTTGCTGAAATGGGCCGATTCATAGACACACCGGCAAAGCGCTACTCGAGCGGTATGACAGTGAGGTTGGCCTTCGCAGTTGCAGCGCATTTAGAACCAGAATTACTTATTGTTGATGAGGTCCTCGCGGTTGGCGACCTCGGGTTTCAGCGCAAGTGTCTAGGGAAGATGAAGGACGCCGCCGGCCATGGTCGTACTGTTTTGTTTGTCAGTCACAATATGAGCGCAGTTACGTCATTGTGTTCCCGCTGCATCCTATTGAATGGTGGGGCTTTAACCAAGTCGGGCAACGTCGACGAGGTGGTTCAGGCCTACCGGGATAGCGCGCGCGTGCACGGTTGCGAACGAGTGTGGACAGATCCCAATTTGTCGCCCGGAAATGAGCACTTTAGACTTGCTCGGATCGCTGTACAATTGCCTAATGGATTAGGCGAAGCAGGCCCGACCGTTGTGTCCGGCTTCGATATTGTTATTGACTACTGGAATCTCTCGGATCAGGCGCGGTTGAATCTGAGCCTTCACGTGCGAAACCAGGATGATGCTATGGTATTCAATGCCGTCCCCATTACAGATCATGAATGGCTTGGCAAGCCACACCCCATCGGTCTATACCGCGCTCGTGTTGAAGTCCCGCCTCGACTCGTGAATTCGGGGCAACACTCCATCGAATTACTCGCGGTGCACGACCAAGCGAGAGTGATGTATTCACTTGCGGAAGCGCTTGTATTCGAAGTTAGTGAGGTCGCGGAACCCGAGCTAGCGTGGTTCGGGCGCCTGCCAGGCGCTGTGCGCCCTCGCCTAATGTGGATGACCCAGTATCTTTCCGAGCGTAAGGTCCCGTGAGCGACGAACTGAAACGAAATCCCAAGCCGGCGATAACCCAAGAGCCTCACGAAACAGTCCACGTGGGTCGTCCCAACATTGGCGATCGCGAGACGTTCATCAGACTAGTCGGAGAAATGTTCGACCGTCGCTGGCTCAGCAATAACGGACCCCTCGTCCAGTCCTTCGAAGCAAGAGTGGCCGAATATTTAGGGGTGCGAAACTGCGTCGCCATGTGCAACGGCACGATTGCTCTCGAAATCGCAATCCGCGCGCTTGGACTTCAAGGGGAAGTCATCGTGCCTTCCTATACGTTCATTGCCACGGCGCACGCACTGCATTGGCAAGGCATTACTCCCGTCTTTGCCGACATCGATCCCAATACACACAACCTAGATCCTGAATCTGTTCGGCGCATGATCACGCCGAGGACTACCGGCGTGATCGGCGTACATCTTTGGGGACGTGGCGCACCCATCGAGGCTCTCGAGGAGATCGCGGACCAATATCGGCTCGCCTTGATGTTCGATGCCGCTCATGCCTTCGGCTGCTCATACAAGGGAAGAAAGGTCGGCGGATTTGGTCGAGCAGAGGTCCTGAGTTTTCACGCGACCAAGTTTTTCAACACTTTTGAAGGTGGCGCGGTGGTCACAGACGACGATGCGCTTGCTGAAACCATGCGTTTGATGCGAAATTTCGGCTTCGCCGGATTCGACAATGTTATCCATCCAGGGACCAACGGCAAGATGGTAGAGGCATGTGCCGCAATGGGTCTGGTGAATCTTGACAGCATCGAAGACGTAATCACCGCAAACTTTCAAAATTATAAATATTATCGAGAGGGCTTGGCGGGAATTCCGGGGCTCCGTTTGATGTCATATGATGAATCAGAGCTCAACAACTTCCAGTACATAATAATCGAAGTTGGGCCTGAGTGTAGATCCACGCGTGACGAGATCGTAGATGAGCTACATAAAAACAATATCCTCGCGCGGAAGTACTTTTGGCCTGGATGCCATCGAATGAAGCCATATCGAGACCTATATCCGCACGCAGGATTGGTTCTGCCGATTACCGAAGAAGTGTCTTCGCGGGTGATAGTGTTGCCCACTGGGCCAACCGTAACCGGACATCTCGTACGGATTATTGAAATTATCCGAGAGATCGCAGGATGACCTCAGAATCAAAGTTGCGGCGAACGCTTGTATTAACGGATAACCCAAGGATTGCTGATGCGATCGAGCGGATAATAACAGTAAATGATTTGGAAGGAACTATCAAAGTAGCCAAGTCTCCCAACTCCCACTCTGCGCTACTCGCTCGGTTCGAATTGCCTGTAGTTTCAGTCAAGAATGATTTGGATTCAATACTGAAGCGCTATGAGTTGGTGATTTCTGCGCACTGTAAGCAGATATTCCCGGAGGGTCTTCACGATGCAGTTGAGTGCATTAATATACATCCCGGGCTCAATCCAGAGACTCGAGGTTGGTTTCCCCAAGTCTGGGCTATCCTAAAGGAGCTTCCGCTGGGATTTACTGTTCACCGAATAGACAGGCGGTTAGATCACGGCGATATAATCTTTAGACGCGAGCTGCCATTGTACGCATGGGATACCTCGGGCAGCGCCTACGCGCGAGTCCTTGATGCTGAAATAGGGTGGCTCGGTGAAAACTTGCTGCAAATTCTGCGGGGGAATTACGACGCGTTTCCCATGTCCGGCGACGGAAATATGTTTCGGAAGCGAGATTTCGATGAGATATTGCGTCTAGATCTTAATCGGTTCGGACAGTTTCGGGACTTCCTTTCGCTGTTAAGATCGACGACTTTTCCGGGATACAAAAATGCTTGGTTTTTAGATGAGCTGTCCGGGAAGCGGATTTATGTCACTGTGGCGCTGGAGCCGGAGGAATAAGCACGTTCGTTTGAGAAGCCTAGCAAGGCGCACACACGATACTATGAGCAATCCGCAATTTACCAATATGGCTGTTTAGGCGACCGAGCCAGTGCAAGGGTCGACGCCAGCGGCCCCTTGCCTCAGAACTCAGCAATATTTGGCGCAATTTGTACCCCGTCGGTGTTCTTTTCACCTAGGCAGGTTCGTTGGTCCGCCTCAGTGTTACCGCGGTGGCGATGAGGGTCGAGTCGCAATTAAATTCCTTCAGCATAAACAACTCGCAATATGACGTCACGCCCAATCGTTGTTTTGGCCAAAGAGAGTCACTTGACGGACGTTTCTCCAGGTTATGAAGTGCCACTGATATCGGTGGCGGTTTTGACATTCAATCACGAAAAGTTCCTGGCGCGTGCGTTGGAATCCGTCTACGCGCAGGAAGTACGTGCGCCGGTCGAAGTGATTATCGCCGTTGATGCATCGGACGACTCGACATTAAGTATCGCAAGAAAATTTGCCGTGGACGCTCAATTCCCCACGCTGGTACTAGAGTCCGACGTTCGTTTGGGGATGCAACTCAATGCACGTCGATTGATGGCTGCAACTCGAGGCAAGTATATCGCGCTCCTGGAAGGGGACGATTACTGGCTTGGGACCAATAAGCTTGAAATGCAAAGTACATTTCTTGAGGAGTTCCCTCATGTTTGCGGATGCGCTACCTTTGCTCAAGTCTTGATTGAACCACCGTTGCGGCGCGAAGATATTAATTGGTTAAGCGAGAGAATCCCGAATGTTTCGGAAGGGGAAATATCAATTGCGCATCTTGCGACTATGCGAGATATGATCCCTACGGCCTCTCTGATGGTCAGGGGTGACCGTTTCCGTTTGCTGCCAGAGTGGCTCCAAGATCTTCCCATGTTCGACTGGTATTTCTCCATCGGCTCGGCAGCTTGGGGTGGACTGACACTCTTGGGGGCCGAAACTAGCGTGTACAGATTACATACTGCTGGTGCAACGCTTACGACTGATTACATTCGTTTTGCAAGCGGTTTTTGCGCGATGCTTACTCACCTCTGCGACGAAACGGAAGGCCCACGGCGAGCGGAAATATTTGATGGACTTCGTGAGTTCACCTGGTATATGGCGAGTAGAGCGGAAAACTTCGGAGATGGTCGCGCATGGGAGATTCTGAATGATCTTTCGGTAAAGGAAAGAAAGTTCCTTGGTTCGGTTTCGAGAAAGACTCGCAGGTGGCGACTGAGGTTAAGGTTTCCCGTCGCGTATTCAGTAATTCAGAAGTTTGCTAAGGTTTTTGCTCGGCGGTTCACAACATCTGCAGAGATTAGAAATTGAGTTCACTTGCCAGATAGGATCAGCTTAAGTGGTGTCGAGGATTCCGGGATCTACCCCTCGCAGATTTCTGAATTGATTCTCCCGATCCTTTTCGATGTGAATTAGTTCGATCGCAAACAATCTGCGATATATGTCGCTCAGTAGGTTGTGCGTGTATAGAGGATAATTGGATTTTCTCAGGAGACTTTGCATTAGCGACATTCGGCGATCGCTCGGCAGAATAATATATAACGTTGCTGCGAACCTGGGGAGCCTTTGGTCGCCGCTCGGTAGCTACGCTTCGCGCCGGATCCTAGAAGCGCTCGCCTTGTCTACCGGGAGTATTGAGGCGTCTACCTGGATTGGCTTTTCAACGGAGCGTACCTCGACATCGTCTGGTTTTGATCCGATCTGTGGCCGTTGGCTCGATGAATACTCGCGTGAAATTCAGAGAAAGATTCTTATTGATGCCAAGCCCGACTGGGCGCCGCAGTTTACAGTCATTGGTCGTGGCTACGCGACAAATAGCGGGTTGATCACTGATGAGTTCGGGCGGCGAGTAGCGATGGAGCAACTCGATCAGCCGCTGGACGGGCGGGAGACGGGCTACTTCAGACCAGTATGGACGGAAGAGCCGCGTCGCTGCTGGTTGCTGACCCATCGTTATCAAGCGAATTATTTCCACTGGCTTTTCGAGGTTGTTCCAAAGCTCTTGCTTGCTGAAAGGGCATCCAATGCCGGTGATGTCTTCTATATTGATCAGTCGCAGGAATTTCAGCGAAGCATTGTGAACTACGTTCTTGGCGATGGGATGCGGGTTCTAAGCGCGACGCAACGGTCTCACCTACGATTCCTGCAAGGTCTCGCGCTCCGACACTGGGATGCGTTCTCCGGCATCCCGCAGCCAGTGGTTGATATGCTCAGGAGTCAGTTTGGGGTACCGGCCGGGCCGCCCCGCAGGATCTACGTGTCGCGTGAGGGGGCGCGTGGCCGGCGAGTCCTGAATGAACAAGCCGTTCTTGACATTCTTGTGCCCGCCGGCTTTGAAGCGATCAATCCGTCGAGGCTGTCTTGGTCCGAGCAGGTCGAGATCTTCGCTTCGGCGGAAGCGGTGTGTGGCCCGCACGGTGCAGGGTTGAGCAACGCCGTGTTTTGTTCGCCCGGTACGCCGTTGATCGAGTTGTCCGCGCCACGCTACATATTCCCCTGTTGGCTGGACCTTAGCCGGAAGTGCAAACTCCAGCATCGGCTGGTGCCTGGCGTCGGCACCGATTTTGCGGTCGATCATGGCTGGAAGTATCAGTGGGAGGATTTTGAAGTAGATCTGGATCGCCTTCGCTCGGCAATACACGACCTTGGTTTTTCTTGACGAACTGTCGCCCTAAATCGATTGCTCTTCTCAATCGTGGATGCCTGGAACATCATTTCATATTTTAGCCTGAAAAGATGAGATTCTCTAATCCCATTTCCGTTCTTTTCCTGGCACCATCGGCCTACCCGCTCGGGGGCGTAGCAGTCTGGCTCGATTATCTGGTCCAGGGTCTGCGTGATTTGGGATTTTCCATTGAGGTTGGTCTTGTTTCGGGCAGATTTCACGATGTTGCGCGGTATCTGCGATCGTACCCGGCGCTTGACGGTTTTCCAGTAGCGAATGCAACCGGCAGTGCGCAGGGGCGTCGCAATGCGCTGGCAACAGAGTTGAGGCGCCGACGCCCTGACATTGTCTGCGGTGTGAACGTGGGTGACTTGTACGGTGCTGTCCGGCAGCTGCGACAGGTGTCGAGTTTCGAAGGGCGCGCGGTTATGACCTTGCATGCGATCGAAAGCGATCTTTTTGCCGAGGTCCGGGCCAACGCGGATGTGCTCGACAGCGTTATCGCGACCAATCGTCTGAGTTGTCAGCTGATTCCCGCGCTGTCAGGGTATGAGTCGACGCGTGTTTTGTACGCGCCCTACGGGGTTGAGCTTGACAGTGATTTGGGCCAGCGACAGGCCACGGTTCATCCCGGGGCATTGACGGTTGCGTGGGTAGGGCGACTGGAAGAATCACAAAAGCGGATTTCTGTTCTACCCAGGATTGCCGAGGCCTTGCGTCGCTTGGGTGTTGCATTCGAGTTGGTAGTGGCTGGGGATGGCCCAGATCGCGAAAGCTTTCTAGCGGCCATGGAGCATGCATGCCCCCGCGGGAGTTTTCGCTATCTAGGTGCGTTGTCCGCAACGGAACTTTCCGATCGCGTTTACGCAAAATCGGATGTGCTCTTGTTGACGTCAAGTTGGGAGACGGGGCCAATTGTCGCTTGGGAAGCGGCCAGTCATGGACTTGCCATTGTCACTTCAGATTACGTCGGAAGACGTCTCGAAGGTGCGTTGGTCGACGAAGAAACAGCGTTGGTGTTTGATGGCACCGATGCTGACGCAGGTGCCAGGCAGCTGTCTCGGTTGCGTGATGACGGCTTGCGCTGTCGAATCGGGCGCGCCGCAATGCAGATGGTCATGTTGCGCTACTCGAGGGCGACTTCTGTTAGCGCGTGGGCCGAGGCGCTTTGTGCCGTTGAGGCCTTACCGCGGCTCGGATCTCCAGGCGAGTCGGCCCCGATCGCTCGCTCTGGTCGACTCGACCGCTGGCTTGGCCCGGTGCGGGCCGAGACAGTTCGGCGACTGGTGGGGAGGAAGTTCACTCACAGGGAACCCGGCGGGGAATGGCCGCATGCAGTGTCAGGTGTGCAGGAGGCACTGGATGTGCTGGCGATTGGCCGTCAGATTGAAAGGGACTCATCCAGCAGAGGGCGCCATACATAATGAGGAAAGCTGTAGATTTGTTCGTTGGCGTGACGAGTTGGAACAGCGCAACTTTTCTCCAGCGCTCGATTCCGGCGATCTTCAAGAATACTTGCGGTCTTTCGCTCGACGTCTGTGTGCTTGACAACGCCTCGGACGACCGCTCGGCATCGATCGCCCAGGAGCTTGGTGCGAGAGTTATCGTGCGCCGCTGCACGCAGCCGGATGCTCTCAATGTATTGGCTGCTGAAGCACGATCTGAGCATGTTTTGTTGATGCACTCTGACGTAGTTCTTCTCAGCCCACAATGGTATTCCGTCTGCGCCGGCAAACTGGTTGGAGACTGCGCGCTGGTGTCGCCTGAGGACATAGGTTGCGGCCCCCTGACTCGACCATTCGGGCGGGGAATGCCCGAGAGCTCGTTCATGCTGTTTCGCCGCGATGCGCTGATGAAACTTCGTGAATGGCGTTGGCCTCGACGACTTGGTGTTCCTTTTCCCGAGCGAAGCCTCGACTTCAACGGTGAGCATGTTACACACAGGCTGCCGATGCATCTGAAGTCGCGAGGCTATTCCTGGCAGCAAATGTCGGTACTGATTTCCCCGACAGTTTCAACTCCGTCCTATGTACCGGATTGGGCGCCGCCAGTATGGGACCCAGAGCTTTCGAATCTGCGTTACGGACTTGGAAACTTCTATTCCCTGGATGGCGTCGTGACGCACTATCACAACTGGTATGACCGGTCGCTTTTAGACGTCAGTCCGGATTCCAGGTTAACCACCGGAAAGCGCGGACAGGGGTTCCCGCTGGCCTACCTGGCGGATTACACGCGGAATTTTCTTTCAGATTATGACTGCGGACAACTGATACTGCCCGATCCGTCGCCGTCATTGCGGGAACCCAGATGTTTATGATAGCGGAGATGGAATCGTGAAAGACCTCCAGCGTGCAGCCCACTTTGTTCAGAATCGGGACATCATCGGGTCGCCGCCGAATGCCGCCATAGTTGCGGCATTGACGGAAATGGGTCTTTGTGTCGACATATTTGCGCCAGGCGCATCACAGGCAGACAGTGTCTATGGTGACACTGTTCGAATTTTCGATGCGCAGTACAGCAGAAGCTGGCTCTTGCGAGCACTGCCGTCTTCACGTTGGAGGGGCTATGTGCATTATTCCGCGTCGGCAGAGGATGCGTTGGTTGTTGCGGGCGTTCTTGCAAAGTGGTCCAGACGCCCGTTCTGTGCGAGCGTAGATGAAATCAAATCGGGTACCTACCGCGGGAATGCACCCGAGGTCTGGAAGCGAATGGCGCGTTGGGCCATCCGCAGCGCGTATCATGCAGTGGTCAACGATCAATCCCGGGTAGCCCTCCTGCGCGACTATGCGCATCGGAATGGGCAAATTGGCGTTTACCCCGGATGTTTTCACCAAGTCCCAGCACCCGCTGACCGAGATAGTCTCAGAGCCGCATGGGGAGTGCCTTCCGGTGCGGCTGTGATCGGCGTATCGGGTGGATTCAATGAGACCGGTGGTGCTGACTGGATCCTCGATACGGTTCATGCCGATGCGGGGCTCTTTCTGGTTCTGCAAACCGTCAATGCCAGCGAGTTCGAGAAGATCCTCCTCGAGCGCGTTACTTGCCGAAAGGGAATGTACATTGAGCCGACGCGGCTGTCATGGCAAGAGGCATGGGCGAGCGCCGCCGCCTTCGATATGGGGGTTGCGATTTATCACAACCCCGCCCCCCAGTTTCAGAACATGGGCATCAGTTCCAATCGACTGTGCATGTTCCTTGCGATGGGCGTGCCTGTGATCGCGAGTCGACAACCAAGCTTTGAGTTCCTGGAGCGGTACGACTGCGGTCGTATGGTCGGCTCGGCCAAGGAGTTCGCAGCGGCAGCGGCAGAGATCGCCGGACGTCGCGAAATCATGCGGACCAATGCGTTGCGGTGCGCCGTTGAGTACATTCAGGCACCGCAGCGGTACCGCGAGTTGTACCAGACCCTCTCGCAGTCGGTGGCCATCTGATGCTGTCGCTTGCCCTGTGTACCTTCAATCGAGAACGATTGCTTGCACAAGCGCTTGCGAGCACCTGATTAGCGTCGAACCTCAGTTGACGAAATTCGACGTTAGCCGTAGCCGGGAGTCCGGGTTTAGCTTGCAGTTGATCATCGCATGAACGAGCCGCGGGAGGATTTCTCTGAGGTGGAATCTGCGGTTGAAGCGATATGCGGCCTCACCGAGGTAGCGACGAGCGTACTTGGCCTGGCGAATTGAATGGTAGACCCCACTGATCGAGCGCTTCACGTTGGACAGCACGATGTTGACCGATCGCGCCCCTTGCGCTTCGGTCGCTGCGCGCCCGCCGCCAGTTTCGAGGACGGTTTGCGCATGACCGGCGTCGATAAAGCGACGAAAAGCGAACAATCCGTCAGTGTAAACCTCGGCATCCGGGAGCAATTGTCGCTTCGCCCAGTCATTGATAGAAGCATTGTCAAAGCGACGGAACGGCTCGATGACGGCATATCTGGGGCGTTCCAGATCGTCACCAGTCTCGACCGCGACAAGGAACGCTTGCTTGTTCTCGGGGCCACGGCCGACCTTGCCGCCGTTGCGTTCGCCGCTCAGGTAAGCGTCATCGATCTGCACCAAGCCATTGAGTTTCCTCGATTCTTCCCGATCAGTCATGGCGTGCATCACCTTGTGCTTCAAGCGCCAAGCAGTTCGGTAACAGACAACCAGTTGCCGCTTGAGCTCAAGCGCCGACAGGTTCGTCTTCGCGCTGGACAGCAGATGGAGGGCCAAGTACCAGATAGTCAGCGGCAACTTGGTCGCCTCAAAAAGGGCGCCGGCGAGCAACGTGGTTTGATGCCGACAGCCAGAGCACTGGTAGTACGTCTGGCGCTCTCGCCTGAAGGTCGAGTACACAGCACTTTCGCACGCCGGGCAGCGAAATCCGTCCGGTCAGCGAGTACGAAAGAGCGCGGACCTGCACTGCGCTTCTGTTCCAAGCTTCGCCATGAACGCCGGCAACGACATGCCCGCCTGGAACTGCACTCGATTCATCGCCATGACCCACCTCCGGTTCGGTTGTGGGCCTACCATCGCCGCCGCTCGTCTCAGATCACGAGACCCACGGCTGAGGTTCGACGTTAATCAGGTAACTTGTTGCTGCGGAGGGCGAATTCGCTGCTGAATGATCGCATTGATCATCTGCGGAATTCGATACGCCAGGTTAAAGCGACTTGGCCGTTTCGGATTGATGCGAAGGTGGTGCTGCCGGGGCATTGGTACGCCATATGGACGCTGCCACCGGGCGACAAGAGTCTTGGCCTGCGATTGGGCCAGATCAAGTTGCGATTTTCGCGCGTGATACCGACTGGAGAATTTCTACGTGAGAGCCGGGTGTGGCGTGGCGAGCGCGGTATCTGGCAACGGCGATTTTGGAAGCACCAAATTCGCGACGAGGTTGATCTGGCCGCGCACATCGACTACATTCACTACAAGCCGGTAAAACATGGCTGCGTGGCAGGCGTTCGCTATTGGCAGTATTCGACCTTTCACAGATATGTCGCCAAGGGCTGGTATGGAATCGACTGGGGTTCGTCGCCGAACGAGGATCAAGTTTATTCAGGAGAGCAAGGCTTGTAACAACAGTCGATGCGGTTCGTTCTTCACCGCATCCTGCAAGGGCTGAGCAGCAACCTATCCGACATCAACGGTGGCGATTGAAAAAGACCGCCACCCGCTAGAGGCCAGTGCGCAAGGTCGCCGCTTGAAGAGTGCTCAGTGCGACGCCCGAACCTTCTCTTCGCCTGATCCGCCTTCATGGCCTGCGCGGCTCACCATGGCGTGTGCCCTCATGGGCGAGCGTGGGGCCGGGCAGAGCAGAGGCCTGTGTCATGACGTCCTATTGCCTATCACGTCATAGTTGCTTCCTTCGGAGCGACCTTCTGATGATCTTTTTCGCAGAAACGATTGATTGACAAACAAAATTCTCGCTAGATTGTGCTGACTCGATAGTCCATCGCGCCTCAGACGTGACGCATTGCCTGTGTTTAGTACCTCACAACTGACGTCTACCTGTGGCCAGAATTTGGAGGTCGACTCGTTAGCCCGACTTGATAAAGGCAAGTGTCCTAGAAGGCCGCTGAACGATTCGAGATTGCAGTTCAATTCCCCGCCTTGGGTAATGCTAAAATTATCCCATCTTTCCTGCTAGAGTACAAAATGCAAGAACCGGGCGCTGTGGAGGAGATTAGTAAGTTTGACTATATTGATGCGCTTAGAGGCTTTGCGATCATTGGCGTAATAATGGTGCATATTGGGCAGTGGATTCCCCCCGACTCGTTCCTAATTGGTGCCATCGCGCAGGCTGGAAAGTTTGGGGTGCAGTTATTTTTTGTTGTAAGTGCATTCACGCTAATGATGTCATTGGAGTCGCGTCGGAATATTTCAAAGAAATGGATGTTGGAATTCTTCGTGAGAAGGTTTTTCCGCATCGCTCCAGCATTCTATCTGGCCATTTTGTTCTATATATATGTTTGGGGAACCGGACCGTCCTATTGGGCGCCAAGTGGCATCGACACCTGGCAAGTGTTGCTAACAATTGCATTCTTGCATGGCTGGCATGTTGAATCCATTAATGCAGTTGTTCCAGGTGGTTGGTCGATCGCTGCGGAGGTTATGTTCTACATCACACTGCCGTGGCTGTACTTAATGTTAAGGACCATCCACCGCACCGCATTTGCTTTATTGGTTTCAATTGTTTTGGCTGCATTATTGCGAATCGTCCTGAAGAGAGCGTTGCATGAGTGCTACCTAGAGCCGAACAGTTATTTGCTGAGCGCGTTTCTAGAGTTTTTCTTCTTGACTCAGCTCCCTGTGTTCTTAATTGGAATCTTGACATTCCAACTGGCCGTCAAATGTCCTGGCACTCAATCGTCGCCTGCCATGACGATGGGGTACTCACTTCTGGTTTGTGCGTCCGCCCTCACTGCTCAGACTACAGGAAACCTGTTGCCGCAGAGTTTACTCTTCTCAGTTGGATTTTGTCTCTTGGTGCTGTCGCTGAATCAGAACCCCATTCGGTTGATGGTTAATCCAATGAGTACATTCCTGGGAAAGATCAGTTTCAGCTTGTACCTAGTGCACTTCTTTGTCATTGGTTTGTTTAGAGAAGCTGAGGGTCTTGAGGAGATGCGCGGAAATTTGGGCTTTCTTATGAGCTTTCTGATCGTACTTGCGGCGTCATCCGCGTTCGCGTTTGTGCTCTATCGATTCGTCGAAGTTCCTGGGATTGCCTTGGGAAAAAGAGCTATCGATTACATCCGAGGCTGAAATGATCAGATTTCGAGCCTTGGCGTGGGATTGAACGGGCAAGAGCTCGGCCGTTACTGTGCTGCGCAAATTCTAACCATGCATTCAAGCAGACCGCGGATCTGGCTCTTCGCCCAAACCAATCTTGCGGCCGCGGCCGCTTAACGCGGCGTTAGATTCGCGGTGGAAGCTGGTGGTACACTGATGCCATGAACACCAAGCACATTGAGACAGAAGAAGCGTGACTCTGGAGGTTTTGGCGTTCGGAGGGAGATTGGACTCGGTGTCGAGCTCTAGGGTCCCGGACTGTCTTTGAGCAAAGGGTGGTGGAATCGGGACATGTCCGGCCGAGTTCGGATATCTTTGGATGCTGCGTAACGCCTGGTTGCTGCGATGGAGTCGAAACAAGCCAATTGCTGGCACTGCGGAAGGTCCTTGGCTGGGTGATCGTCTTAATACATTGATGATCCGCGATCGTGTTGTCCGACGAGATCAGTTCGGGCGGCTATTCCGGAAATCGAAGAACGAGATGGAAGGTGCTATGCAGATGGCGCATGAACTGTGTGAGCTTGAAGTACGTGAACGAGGAAGAACAAATCCGTTTGCTGAGGGACGCGGGACCGGTGCCGAAAAGCTAGTCCGGGTATATGCGGGTTGTTTCCGAAGTCTGCCGGACGCGCTCGATGGCATTGCTCTTCGGCGTGACCGCACGACTGCCGAGTATGCGTCGGTTAGTTCGATGGTAGAAAAGGAGCCCGTTGAGGACGACTCGATCGCGTATGAGGCCTTCTATCCAAGTCGAGTCCGACCTTGCGACTTTCTCAGTTGAATTTGCTGCACTTGATCACGATTTCGCAGAAATGAAGCACAGCAAATGTCGATTGTCCGTCGCTGTTTGCACCTATAACCGTTCGGCCAGCCTTCGCTTAACGCTCGAGTCGATTGAAAAGGCCATGCCACCGCCGCAAGCCTGGGAATTGTTGGTGATCGATAATAACTCCAGCGACGATACAAGGCAGATTGTTCAATCATTCGAACAGCGGCTGCCTATCCGCTACCTGTTCGAGTCCACGCAAGGCCTTTCTGCGGCGCGCAACAGGGCCCTCCAGGAATTCGAGGGTGATTGGCTGATCTTTACCGACGACGATGTCACTGTGGATTCGGCATGGCTTGATGCCTATGCAGATGCGATTGCAACTTTCCCCGAGGCAGGCTTCCTGGGTGGTCGTGTCGTGCCAGCGTGGCCGAGCCAGCGCCCAGCTTGGCTCGGCGACGCCCCGATAGCGCTCCTTGATGGACTCCTGGTCTGGTTTGATCGGGGTACGGATACGCGCACATTCGCCGCGCAGGAGCCGTTACCCTACGGCGCGAGTTTTGCGCTGTCGCGTGATGCAATGCGCACAAACGGAGAATTTCGTCTGGATTTGGGAGTGAAGGGTAGCGTCGTGGGTCGCGGTGAAGAATCCGAGTATATGGAGCGTATACGCAGCTGCGGAGGCTTGGGTGTCTACGTCGGCAAAGCCGTTGCGAATCACATGACGGATATGAAGCGCCTTCGTCTCGGCTACCTCTATCGCTACGGGATTCAGAAGGGGATCGCTGAGCGACGCTTTGGAAGCGAGCAAACGGGCAGCACACTTCGAGCCTGGTTTTACATCCTTCGGGGGATCGCGCAGTGGGTGCGGGGACACGGCGATCGCTTTCGGCAATGCATCATCAATGCGGGCATCGAGCGCGGCTTGATGCGCGATGGCTGAGGTGAAATGAGATCCGTCGGAGAGCATCCGCTGGTTTCCACTGTCATCCCGGTCTTTAACCGCCCGCTGCGCCTGCGCGAGGCTGTGGCCAGCGTGCTTGCACAAGACTGGCGGTCTCTCGAGATCATCATCGTGGACGACGGTTCGACAGATGGCGGTGCGACATGGAGCGTCGCTGAAGCGCTCATCGCCGAGAACCCGGGTTCGGTTGTCGGTTTGCGACAGGCCAATGCAGGCCCCGGTGCTGCGAGACAACGCGGTGTGTCCGCCGCTCAGGGCGAGTTCCTTCAGTTTCTTGACAGTGACGATGTTTATCACCCCCAAAAGACCTCGCGGCTGATGCGCGCGCTGGAAAAAGCACCTTCCGCTGGGATCGCCTATTGCGACAGCGTCCGCCGATCTTCGAACGGTATTGTCGGCCCCGATACCGGGCACCGCGGAAGCGAGACGCACCACACTATCTTCCCCGCGCTGTTGGAGGGGCGCTTGTGGCACACGAATGCGGTGCTGTATCGACGCTCCGTCGTGGAGCAGGCTGGCGGCTGGCCAACGCTCCGCCAATGCGAAGATTGGCTGTTCGATGCGACCGTTGGTGCCACCGGCGTCAGGCTGACCCATGTTCCTGAGGCGTTGGTGGAGCTTCGGAGCCACGCGGATTCCGGCGAACACCTGGGCCACGCGTGGCGCCGCAATTCGGACCGACATCGCGAGCGGTGTGAGGCGCTGCTCGGCGTACTGACTCAAGCGCAACGAGTTGGAGTGCCCCGCGCTTCGAATGAGATGAGGCGCTTTGTGAGAACGCTCTTCTTCGAAGCACGGCTGGCTGCAGTAGCTGGGCTGGAGCCTGAGGCGCAACGAATGCTCGCCGCAGCGGAGCGTCTCGCAGTAGAGATGGGCTGGCAGCTGTCTTTATTTCGAATGATGGCAAGCGTCATCGGTTGGTCGCGAGCAGGTCGATTGGCGAGCGCAGCCTTCGGATGAGCGATACCGGGGTGAAGCGGTCAGGCCTGTTCGGTACTCCGGATGTGTCGGTACTCATGGGCGTGTACAACGGCGGCAGCGACCTTGAGCCGACGATGCGGAGCGTGCTCGATCAGCAGGGCTGCGACTTCGAGTTCATTGTGATCGACGATGGTTCCAACGATGGCACGGCGCCGCTGTTGGACCGGCTGGCGGCAACGGAGCCCCGCCTGCGTGTCGTGCACCAGCAGAACCAGGGCCTCACCAAATCCTTGATCAAGGGATGTGCACTGGCGCGCGCGCCTTTCATCGCTCGTCAGGACTGCGGAGACCTGTCGTATCCGGGGCGACTTGCCGCACTCGCGGCGTGGTTGCAGGTTCACGCCGATGTGGTTCTGGTAGCGAGCGCCTACCGGCATGTCGGGCCGCGTGGCGAATTGCTGGAACGCGTCGGGCCACGCAACACCCATGAGGAACTGCGCGAAATTCTGAGAGCTGGAGACCCAACGACACTCTATGGGCCTCATCATGGAAGTGTGATGTTCCGACGCAGTGCATTGGATCGGGCCGGCGGTTACCGAGAGGCCTTTTATTTCGCTCAGGATCTGGATCTTTGGACGCGGATGGCAATGCTCGGCGAAATTCACATCCTGGCTGATGAACTCTACGAAGTGCGCTTTACCCAAGGGTCAATCACCGCACGGCAAACCGCGCGGCAGGCGGCCTTGCGTCAGCTCATTGCCGAGGCGACGCGTGTTCGTGCGTCGGGTCAGTCGGACGCGGGTGTATTGGCTCGTGCCGCTGCCGTGCGTCCAAGCAACGAACGACCCTCAACGCAGGGTTTGGCCGATATTGATTACTTCCTGGGAAGCTGTCTGGCCAGTCGCGGCGACCCCGCCGCGAGGGCTTACTTCCTGCAGGCGCTGCGACGACGGCCATTCATGGCCAAGGCGTGGGCCAAATTGATCCGCTCCAGCCTGGGACGATTCGGTGGCTGAACCAGCTGACAAGAATATCCGTGTGCTGCTCCTCTGCTGCGATGGCCTGTTCCAACGTGATCTGGCTCGAGCGCTGCACGAACGCTATCACCTGACAGGCATCGTCAAACTTGTCGATCCCGCCGTGCGTGGTTCGTTAATGCAACGATTCAGGCGGTACCTCAATCCCATTCGTGCGATTCGGCATGTTCTGGCCCGTGCTCACCAGCGAGGCGCGCACAGAGCGGCTTTTCCGCTGCTCGCAGAGCTGTTCTACCGAGACGGCGAGTCGCCAGCGTATCCAACAGGTGTCCCGGTGCTTGAGGTGGCCAACATCAACGATGCCGCCGCCGTCGATTTTGTCCGCGAGCATAGCCCCGATATTGTCTGCGTGAATGGCACCAACCTGCTGCGCAAGCCGATGCTGGATCTGGCAGCGGGAATTCCCCACGGCATCATCAACCTGCACACCGGCCTGTCTCCGTACACTCGCGGCGGCAACTGCAATCTGTATGCACTGCGTGACGGACATCCCGAGTGGGTGGGTGTCACCGTTCACTACATCGATCCGGGTATCGACAGTGGTGAACTTATCCGCACCGCTCAGGTACCGATGCATGCGGATGATCTGTTCGATCATATTGACGTTCGCACCTTTCGGCTCGGCAATGATCTGCTCGTTGATTCGGTCGCCGAGGTGGTGGGCGGTCGTGCCATGCGGATCAGGCAATGGGAACCTGGAAAGCTGTACCTGAAGCGCACGGGCTATGTCTACGAGCCATGGCATTGGTACCAGGTGAATCGGATGTTGCGGGGCGGACTGGTTCGTCGGTATCTGGCGCATCGTGCCGAGGCCGATGCAGCAGTTCGTCTGGTGGGGGGTGGGCCTTGAGACGACTGGCCGGACGTTTGGGCAATCGTGCGCTCGACATCTTGTTCCTTCCGGGCTCCCAGCGTTTCTGGAAGCAGCGACTACTCGGTAAGGTCATGGCGCTTCTGTATCACCGAGTTGCGCCCGCGGGTGAACACGGGTTCTTGTCAGAGGGCGGGGCTCCAACCATCACACCCGAGGAATTTCAGCGAGATATCCGGTTCCTTGAAGACATCGGCGCGCGTTTTCTCAGTTTCTCGGACTTGCGCCGCGGAGACTTCCCTTCGAGCCGCGAGTTTGCGGTGACCATCACCTTTGACGACGGTTTCAGAGACAGCTACGAGCGCGGTTTGCATTACCTGGACTCGCGCAGAATCCCGGCCACGGTATTTCAATCGAGCGCCATGCTCGGCGACGGCCGACTTGTTGCCGAACATGCGCTTTATTGGCATGCCAGCCAATCTGGTTCCTGCTCGGACCTCATCGGCTTCGCCCGTGCGCGTGGGTGGGTGGGGGCCGAGGGCGAGAACCCCAGAACCATGGTGGGGCGATGGCTGCAGGAAGTGCCGGCGGCGCAACTCGACGAGCTCCTGCTGACTCTGGAACCGCGAATGGAAGACCAGGCAGCGCTGGCCCGCGCGCTGTATCCGGCACCCGAGCTATTGCGCAGGGCGAAAAAGGCGGGACATGAGATCGGCAGCCATGGTCATGGCCATTACCACCGTGAGACCCTCGGCGCCGTAGAGTTCGAGGCCGACGTTCGCACGTCCATTGCCCGTCTTGGCGACGTGCTGGGGCAGGCGCCGACCAGCTTTTCCTACCCTTTCAATGCGCGTGTCGAGGGTGATCAAGAGACCTGCAGCAAGTACTTCCAGCAGATCGCTACCGTCGATGCGCAACTCATCGATCGAGATTGCAACCCGCTGGCCTTGCCCAGATTTACCTGGCCCGGCCAGGCCCGTAATGGGCTACGGCATCGGCGTTGGCTGCTGACCGGGCGCATCTAGGGAATGAGCCCGCTCTCGAAGTCATGCGTCTCGTCGCCGTCGGTGACCTTGACCGTCGCCATTCCAACCTACCGCCGCGAGCGTGTCTTGCTTGAAACCGTCAGCTACTTGCGGTCGTTGGCGGTGCCGCCCGGGGAAATTCTCCTGCTGGATCAGACGCAACAACATGATCCGGAGACGGAATCTGCCCTCGGAACCATGGCCGACGCGGGCGCCATCACTTGGGTCCGGTTGACCATCCCCAGCATTCCCCAGGCAATGAACCAAGGGTTGGTCCGGGCGCGACACGATCTGGTGCTGTTTCTGGACGATGACATTCGGCCCGATCCGGAGTTGATAGCGGCACATCTGCGGGCACACCAGGAGTCGCCCGGAGGAATAGTCGCTGGTCGAGTGCTGCAACCCTGGCACGGCGGCAAGGCGGATCCGGCCGATGCCAGCCGATTCGGCTTCAACTCCGAGTCGTCTCGCGAGGTGGACGAGTTCATGGGCGGAAACTTCTCGGTAAATCGCCACGATGCGATTGCGCAGGGTGGCTTCGACGAGAATTTTGTGCGAGTCGCCTACCGCTTCGAGGCTGACTTTGCCTTGCGATGGCGGCGCGCCGGCGGCCGAATCCGCTACGCGGCCGGAGCATTGATCCACCACCTGAAGGCCAGCGATGGCGGAACCCGGGTATTTGGAGATTATCTCCGAACCGCTATTCCGGCCCATTCGGTGGGTGAGTACTACTTTGCCCTGGTCAACCGTCCCTCTGGTTGGCTGCGTACCGTCTTCGGCCGGCCCATGCGTGCGATCGCCACCCGACACCACCTGCGACGTCCCTGGTGGATTCCCTCCACGCTGGTGGCGGAAGTCGGCGGGATTCTTTGGGCGCTGGTGCTGATGTTCCGCGGACGCCGATTGATCTCGAATGTCGCCGATGCGAGTCGAAACTGAGCGCCTCGGTCCGCGAGCTGGATTGGACGAATCGCAGCGATCCTTCGGCGAAGCTGCGAGTGTTGCATGTGGTACCGACCTATTTTCCCGCAGCTCGCTACGGTGGCCCCATTCATTCCGTCCACGGCTTGTGCAAGGCCCTGGTTCGCGCCGGCCATCGGGTAGATGTCTGCACCACCTCCGTCGATGGTGCCAAGCGACTGGATGTACCGGAAGGGCAGGCCGTGGATGTGGACGGTGTCTGCGTGCGCTATTTCCGCAGTCGCTTCGATCGACTCTACTGGTCACCGGCGATGTCGGGGTTCTTGCGAAAGAACATGGCTGGCTATGATGCCGTGCACCTGCACTCGGTCTTTCTCTGGCCCACGGCTTCCGCTGCTTTCTGGGCGCGCCGAAGGCGCATTCCTTATGTGTTGTCCCCGCGCGGGATGCTGGTGCCCGAGCTGATTGCGGCCAGGAGCGGCTTGGTCAAGCGTGCCTGGATTCAACTGATCGAGCGAGGGAATCTCTCGTCCGCGGCGCGCATTCATGTGACGAGCACGCAGGAAGGTGATGATCTGAGTCGCTGCGCTTTGGCGCTGGCGCCAGTTCTCGATCTGCCCAATGGCGTCGATTTGCCAGACACTTTCCAGCGGTCGGTCATTCCTGGACAGATCCTCTTTCTCGGCCGCTTGTCCTGGAAGAAGAATCTGGAGGCCTTGATCGATGCGCTTGCGCGCTTGCCCTCGGCATCGCTCATCCTTGCCGGCCCGGATGATGAACAACTGGCTGCAGGCTTGATGGACCGCGCCGGGGCTTCGGGTTGCGCCGCTCGAATCAAACTGCTGGGCACCGTCGACGCGCAGCAGAAACATGCCTTGTTTTCCCAGTCGGCCTGCACTGTACTCCCGTCCCTGAACGAGAATTTTGGCAATGTCGTGGTCGAAGCGCTGGCCCATGGCTGTCCGGTCGTGGTCAGCCCCGGTGTTGGCGCGCGCGGAATCGTGAGCGCGAGCGGTGGCGGCGTGGTGGCGGCGTCTGCAGATGCTGAGGCCTTGCGGGCTGCCATCGCGCAGCTGCTCGATCATCCCGAGAGGTCAGCGCAGCGAGGAGAAGCGGGAGCAAGCTATGTACGGCAACATCTGTCCTGGGACTCGGTGGCGGTGAAGATGGCAGACGCGTATCGGCAAATGGCGGTGCAATGCGAACTCGCGGGTCGATGATCGCCGAGCAAAGGGATGACGGCCGGATTGCCGTACTGGCCGCCCACGCCTGCGCTATGGTGAGCCCCGATGCTCGCTGAGATCACACCGGTCGTCATCACCTACAACGAAGCCCCTAACCTGCAGCGCACCTTGCAGGCGCTCAAATGGGCTCGCCGGGTCGTCATTCTGGACAGCGGCAGCACCGATGAATCAAAGGCGATCGCCAGTGGTTTCGCCAATGTGGATTGGTTCGAGCGCCCCTTCGACGACCATGCTCGACAGTGCAATTTCGCCCTGGACTCACTGGTGCCAAGCGCATCGTGGGTGTTGTTCATGGACGCCGACTATGTGGTTACGGACGCATTGCGAGAGCAATTGGCGACACTTCGGCCCGGCCCGGAGACCGCTGGCTATTCGATTCCCTTTCGCTATTGCATTGACGGACATCCTCTGCGCGGCACGCTCTATCCGCCACGGGTATGCCTTTTCCGGCCGACGTTCGGCCGGTATCGACAGTACGGGCACATGCACTGGCTGGAATTGGCGGGAGACACCTTGCACCTTCAGCATGTCATGCTGCACGACGATCGGAAGTCCTCGGAAAATTTCATGCGGCGCCAACGTCGGTATGCCGACCTTGAAGCGCGATATCTGTGGTCGCAACGATGGGTCACCCTGAATTGGCGAAAACGCCTGCGGCGCCTATTGTTCATCGCCCCCTGGGCCGCGCCCGCCTTTGCACTGTTTGGAAAGGGCGTTGTCCTGGATGGTCTGCCTGGGATCAAGTATGCGTGGGAACGCGCTCAGGCTGAGTCGCTGATTGCGCTGGCCCTGCTCCGGCAGATGCTCAACTTCAACAAGCAAAGTACCGAATGATTGTTCTTGGATTGAATGCCTTTCACGCCGACTCTGCGGCCGCATTACTGGTCGACGGACGACTGGTGGCTGCTGTGGAAGAGGAGCGCTTTCGACGCATCAAGCACTGGGCCGGGTTCCCGAGCCAAGCCATTGAATGGTGTCTGCACAGCACCGGCAAGACATTGAACGATGTCGACATCATCGCGGTGAACACCGATCCGCGCGCAGGTCGTCTCGCGCGAGCCGCCTACGCCGTTCGGCATCTACCCTCGCCGGCCATGGTGCTGGATAGATTTCGAGCTCGGCGCAAGCGCATGTCCATCGAGCAGCACCTGGCCCGAGCCTTTCCCGGGCAGCCATTCAAGGCGCAGATTCGGCCTATCGAGCATCATCTGGCGCATCTGGCATCGGCCTACTACCCATCTGGCTTCGACCGGGCCGTGGCCCTGTCGGTGGACGGCTTTGGTGACTTTGCCAGCGCCGCCTGGGGTGTAGGCATCGGGGGCCGAATCGCTGTTGACGGCAAGGTGGGATTCCCGCACTCCCTGGGCGTTTTCTATCAGGCGCTCACCCAGTTCCTGGGCTTCCCCCACTATGGCGATGAATACAAGGTCATGGGCCTGGCTCCCTATGGAAGGCCCCTGCACGTGGAGGCACTGCGAAAAGTGGTTCAGCCGACCAGTCGTGGCATCGGTTTCACCTTGGATACGCGCTACTTTCGACACCACCGCGAGCGCATTGCCTACGATTGGGAAGACGGCTCTCCCAGTTTCGATCGGCTGTATTCGCGCGAACTGGAAGCACTTCTCGGACCGGCCCGAGAACCTGGCTCGCCCTTGGAGCAACGTCACAAGGATCTGGCGCGATCGGTGCAGGCCGTGTTCGAAGAGTGCTACCTGCAAATGATCAACGCCTTGGCTGGCGAGAACGAGACCGACGCCCTGGTAGTCGCCGGTGGATGTGCGCAAAACTCGGTGGCCAACGGTTTGATTGCCACGCGTACCCCTTTCAAGAAGGTCTATGTGGCCCCGGCAGGTTACGACGCGGGCGGTGCAGTTGGCGCAGCCTACGCAGCCGCCGCGAAAGCTGGCGACCTGACCGTTGCCGAAAGATCGCCCTACCTTGGACCGGAATACAGTGCGGCAGAGATCGAGGCGGAATTGCGCGCAAGCCAGTCGCAGATTGCTGCCGCTGGATGCACCGTGCGGCTGCTTGCCGACGAGAACGCGCTGATCAACGACGCCGCCGACCGCATAGCTGCGGGCCAAGTGGTCGGATGGTTTCAGGGTCGTTTGGAATGGGGGCCGCGGGCGCTCGGAAATCGTTCGATTCTCGGCGATCCCCGCCGTGCCGACATGAAAGACATCATCAACAGCAAGATCAAGCGCCGTGAGTCGTTTCGGCCTTTCGCACCCTCCATCCTGAGGGAGCACGTCTCGGCGTGGTTCGAGCAGGATGGTGACGTGCCTTACATGGCCATGGTCTTTCCCATTCGCGAGGAAAAGCGCGGCCAGATTCCCGCTGTCACGCACGTTGATGGCACCGGGCGGTTGCAGACTGTCGATGCCGAGACCAACCCATTGTATGCGGCGCTCATCGGCGCGGTGGCCCAGAGGACTGGCGTTCCGATCGTGCTCAATACTTCCTTCAACGAGAACGAGCCTGTCGTGTGTCGGCCGGTCGAGGCCTTGCAATGCATGCTGCGAACCGACATGGACGTGGTGTACCTGGGGCGATTTGCGGTGTCACGCAACTCCGGGATGCCCAGTTGATGCCGCCTGACGTGCCGCGACAATCCAGGTTGGCAAAGCTGTGGTCCACCAAATTCAGGAACGATGGTTGCCCCGGCGAGCTTGCCATGAAGGCGTTCGCGATCGGCCTTGAGCACGGTATCGAACCCAGTCCGACGCCGAACGGCTGGAACGACGCCAGCAAGGAAAACGACCACGCGGTGCCGGACCATTGGTCGCGTTGCTGGTGGGTCGGCCACCCGACTCGCTTGACACCACGCACCTGGCTGCTGCCCACGCGCGCGTTGTCGAAATGATTCAGACAGGGCATACCGAGCGGCTGGAATCGATGCAGCATGAGCAAACCGCCAAGAGGAAGCTCCGAGTGGCGGTGCTGAACACGCACCCGATTCAGTACTTCGCGCCCATGTACGCGTACATGACGACCCACATGCCCGACATTGAACTGACGGTCCTGTATTGCTCGGACTTCAGCTTGCGAGGCGCTGTCGATGAAGGCTTCGCAAAGCCCGTCACCTGGGACATTGATCTACTCTCTGGGTACCAATACCTCTACCTGGGTGAAGCCGCCACCAGAAGAACGCCCGGCGGATTCTGGTCGATGATAGTGCCGGAGCTCTGGAGACACATTCGAAGCGGGGGCTACGACGCCTTGTGGCTGCATGGTTATGGCTACGCCGCCTGTTGGGTAGCCATGCTGGCCGCGAAGTCAATCGGACTCCCTGTCATGCTACGCGGAGAAACCCATCTGGCATTGAGTCGGCCGAGTTGGCGACGATTCATCCGGGATACCGTGCTCCGACGGTTATTTCGTTCTCTGGACGGTCTTCTTGCCATTGGAACGCGTAATCGTGAATATTATCAAGCGGCTGGTGTCCCGAACGACAAGATTCACATGGTCCCTTATGCCGTCGATAACGAGCGCTTCGAAGCAGCCGTGAGCGCAGTAGCAACAAGACGGCAGGAATATCGATCAACTATGGGGTTTCCAGAGGGCGTACCGGTGGTCCTCTACGCCTCGAAATTGATTGAGCGCAAACATCCTCACACGCTGATGTACGCCATCGCGAAACTCCAGGCCACCGGACGACGTGTCGCGCTATACGTGGTCGGCTCCGGCCCCATGGAGCCACGCCTGCGGGCATTGCAGGCCGAACTGAACCTCGACGATACCCATTTCGCCGGCTTCCTGAATCAAAGCGAATTGCCGATGGCTTATGCCGCTGCCGATATTTTTGTACTGGCGTCAGAATCAGAACCCTGGGGCCTGGTAGTCAATGAGGTGATGTGCGCCGGATTGCCGGTGATCACCTCGCCCGAAATGGGCTGCAGTGAAGATCTTGTCGTCGATGGCGCGAACGGCTTCCAACTTCCGCCGGGGAATGTCGACCAACTGGCCGCCGCCATTGATGCCATGATTGACAACCCAGATAGAATGCGGGCCATGGGAAGGCGCAGTCTGGAAATCATCCGCCAGTGGGGCTATGAACAATGCACGCACGGACTAAGACAGGCACTGGCCGGTCTCCCTGCGAGCAGGTGACCCATGACTTTTGAATTCTTCACATGTTCACCAGGTCTGCCATCGAGCGTAGCCAACCGGATCGAGACAGGCGTGCTTGAAGCTTAAATGCACAACTTGATCAACCTGACAGCCCTGAAATGACCAGCGAACTGATCATGCTGGCAGTCGTGGTTGCACTGCCTTATCTGGTCTTTGCAAACGCAGGCTGGCGCGCCATATTTCTCCTGTTCATTCCGGTAGGTTTCGTTCAGGAGCCGATCCGCAAGTCAATCGAAGGACAGCCAGTCTTCGTTCAGCTGGCCGCAGTGGCGGTATTCGCTCTGGCGTTGTTCGCAGCGATCGCACGATTTGGTCGACCAACGTTGAGCCCGCTTGCTGGAGACAGCAGCGCTACCCGGAAGCTGCTCATCGGTTTTGTCTGTTTGATCGGAATTCAGACGCTGAATTCATTGATCAGATACGGTTCGCTGATGGTGCCGATGATCGGAATGCTCAGCTATCTCTTGCCAATACCGGCACTCTGGGTGGCGTATCAATTCGTACGTCAACCAGAGGACATCAGACGATTTCTGATGATCTATGTAGTCTGTGCCTTGCTTTTAACGCTTGGCGTGATTGCCAGCTACCTCGGAGTGAGCTCTGAACTGTTTGGTCAGGTCGGTGGCGCAAAGATGGTTGTGTACCACGAACTCGTTGGCGTTGTAGACCTGTATTGCGGATATCTCAGGTCACCAGAAGTTGCGGCATGGCACGCCGCAGCCCTTGCCTGTCTTTCGGTGGTCTTGGCGGTTTCCTTCAAACGGCCGGCAATGCGCGTACTGTGTCCTTTCATCGTGGTGTACGCTTTTTACACCATACTCCTGACCGGCCGCCGAAAGGCGCTGGCGATCATGGTGATTTTTGCCGGCATATACCTCATTGGTTTGATGAATCAAAAACGACGTTCCTCGCGTCGAACCGTGGCTGCCGCCATCATGGTGGGACTGTTGGTCACGCTGGGGTCACTGACCATGAGTCCGGAGTCAGTGGCGCCAAATCCTTATGTCGAGCGTTCGCAAACGGCCTTCGGTGATGCCTACGACCGCTTCGAGAAACTGGGCTTGACTTCGATAAAATGGGCTTATGTAGCAGCTGGTCCCATCGGTCTGGGAACAGGCGCCGGTGCCCAGGGCGCTGGCCAGGTCGCCGGTATTGCACTGCAGGGATCGGCTGAGGGGGGACTTGGCCGTATCATGCTTGAACTTGGTCCATTGGGATTGATCCTGGCAGTTCTTTGCTCGGTGGCCGTTGCCCGTCAGACGCGACGCTGCTTGTCCAGGGCCAATGCCCACAGCGCAGAGTTGTTCAAACTCGCGCTTGGAATGCTGGCGTTCGTCGCTGCCAACGTACCGATCTTCATTGGTGCAGCTCAAATCTTTGGCGACCCATTTGTGCTGATGATTCTTGGAACTCAGCTCGGCTTTGTGCTCGCAGTTCCGAGAATGATCAGCATCAGCAGGGGCCGCATGGCACGGATGCAAGCGTAGATGCCGCACTCTCAGGACGACCAGGCCGTGATATCGCCAAGTATCGAAGTTGTGGAAATGTTGCGGATTCTTTTCGAGCTCTCGAGCGCCGAGTTCGTCGTATCCGAGAAGCCGACCCTGGCAGGCGTGGATATAGACAGATTCCAGCAATTAGTCGCTCGCAATCGTATTTCCACGCTGGCTGCACACTATTTTGAATCCGGGGCGGCAAGGGAGATGTCCGCAAGTCTCCCGAGCATCGTAGCCGAGGCTCGCGGTGAACGGCGATTGTCATTCTCCCGCCACTTGGAATTGCGCCGACTTGAAGAAAAAATCCTCGGGCCTGGAAAGATAAAATACGCAGTATTGAAAGGCGGTTTGATTGATGCAACCCTCTATGGGGGACAGTTTCTTCGTCAAAGTTCCGATATAGATATTCTGGTGGAGCCGGAGCGGGTCCGCGAAGTGGTGGAGAAGCTCCTCGAGAGCGGCTACCAATTCAGTCATGAACGCTGGGTGGGACACCCGGTTCCGGCCGTCTGCAAATACTCGGCGGTTGTGGAAATGTCGCGGCCGGGGGCGTTGCAGATTGAGGTGCATAAATCATTGGACGAGCACTCGATAATTTTTCCCGCGGTAACAGATCTCGACTTCCCGAGGACGAAGGTTTGCGGGTTCGATCTTCCTGGATTGGCAGAGCCCGTGAATACGCTCTACATGATATTCCATCATTCGCGACACCGATGGTCTTGTCTGCACTGGGTGATGGATCTCATCCGTCTCTGCAAGACTCTTTCCAATCCTGACCGTGTGGCGCTTTCGCATGCGGCCGAGAATATGGGATTGCGGCGGACTGTCGATGAGGCATTCAAGCTGGAGCGGGACCTGGCCCTTGTCGCCGCAGGCGGCAGTCTAGAGGGCCTTGACCTTTCGCTTTTCACGTTGGAGTGCTTGTATCGTGTAGGTCTCAGCAACGATGAAGCTGCATCCTTGAAGGCAAGATCTGTTTCGACGGAGCCAGATTTTGCCTTCGCGTGGCAGCGCCCGCGGGGATATGACCTGAAGGCGGCCGTCAGTCGATTGGGTCCTGGCGAGAACGAATACCGTCTGATGCCTCAGCTCTCAGGATCTGCGATTGGCATGTGTCTGGTACGGGCTTTTACGCTCAGCATGCATTTTGGATCGCGGTTGGCCTCTTCCGTCCGGAGTCGCTCCGCAGATTGACGGATGTTGAGGCTGATGTCACATGGTGCCGACGGCCGTATCGACGCCAGCGTGGGCTTTGGGGCCATCTTCGTCGGCTGTGGCGGGTGATTTCAAGATCTACAACCTGCTTGAATTTCTCGATAACTGACGGCCCGTTGCCGCTTCCGGTGCCGTTGGTAGATGTGGGGTGATGATACGTATGTCGGTCAAACAGGGATATGTGTATGAGGCGGTGGGCCTTAGGATCTGGTCGAATGTGCCGCTGACTCCTTTGGTGACGATCGACGATAGTCGTGAGCCTGATGTCCGCGTGCAGATCGTGCAGCGGCACTCCCTTGATATCGCCAGGACGCCAAGCTGCGAGAAGGGAGTGTGGTTCCAGTTCAAGGGTGAGTGCAGGATTGCGGTCACAGATAGTTCCCACATTTTTGCTGAATACGATCCGGATGAAGTGGAATTCCGAACGTTTCTGGGATTTCTTTATGGTCCCGGATTCGCCATCATGCTCGCCCAGAGGGGGCTGTTTCCGTTGCACCTGAGCGCCGTAGCTTTCGGAGGAAGCGCGCTCGCTTTTTTTGGCCCTTCCGGGGCAGGCAAATCCACGACCGCTGCAAATCTGGTGTTCAATGCTGGCGGGAAATTGATTGCCGATGATTTGGGTCTGATCAGGTTCAGCAACGGTACGCCTTTGATCTGGGGTATTGCCGAGCGAGGGCTGAAGCTGTTCTCAGGATCTGTTCAAGCCCTCGCCCTGGAGCAAACAATAGTAGGGATCGAGTGCGATGAGAAAAGAAAATCAATCATTGGGTTGTCCACGGACAATAGCGTCGCATCGGCAATGCTCAAGGGAATGGTGTTGCTCGAGGTTTCCGACCTTGCCGAAGACGTCACGATAACGCGCATGTCCTTGCCTGAGGCCTTGATCGAATCACGCAAGCTGCTGTTCATCCCGCAAATAGGTGTCAAGATGTGGGAGTTTGAAGACGCACTTGCATTTTTAGCGTCGGTCGTCTCTTCCGTGCCCTTCTTTCGAGTCGTTCGGCCGCGACGATCGGATGGCGATCTAGTTGACGTTCTTGCTTGCATTCGCGAACTGGGACTTATCCCCCTGAGGCCTGACCATGTATAAATTGAGCGAGAAGGTTGTCCTGCAGAAGCTTGGTCCGGAGGTTGTTGTATTTCGCTTTTCCGATGAGCGCTTCTTTTCTCTGGACAGCGTCGCTTCCAAAATGCTTGAAGCAATCATCGAAGCTGGAGACCCACAGCGAGCAGCATCGGCGCTGCTGCAATATTACGACATAGACCAGGCGACCTTGGAGGCGGATGTACTGGCCTTCGTTGAAAAGTGCGAGCGTGAGGGCTTCTTGGTTCGTACTAAATCTGCCTGACGATTGGATGGGTCCGTGGGCTGCTGGTTTTGGCTGCATGCGTCACTGTGCTCTGGTTGATGCGGCTGGAACCAGGATCCTTCGTGGGTCGAGATGTCCCGGAGCGCTTGCACGGAGCACGGTTTTCTGGGTAGCATCTTGTTACAGGGGCAGTATCGCCTCAACAGGAGGTTGATCATGGACAAGACTGAGTACACGAAGCCGGTAGTGACGGATCTGGGCATCGCCAAGGACTTCGTGCAGATGCAGCAGCTCAGCACCAACGGCGACGGTTTGTCGAACGGCATGGTGATCTTCACGACCTCTCCCTTCTGATCTTCGGGCCGGGCCCTCGCTTGACGGCGTGACCCCGGCCCAGAAGGCGATGCGCCGAGTCAGTTCGGCTCGGTTGAACAGCCTTGAATGCTCAACGGGCCGCAAGCTTCCACTTGCGGCCGTTGGCGTGGCTATTGGTCCAGTGGCCAGGTTCGACGGGAATCCGTCCGAAAGCGCCGACTACCATGAACGCTACGAAAGCGTCGCACTGGCGCTGTGTTCCCGTATGGGTTGTCGCTCGGTCTCAATGCTGTCACTCGATCTTGGCAGTGGCCCCCGCGATTCTCGGAAAGGCTATCGCTTCGCTTCTCCTCCCGTCGGGCTTCGACGTCCTTCTGCCATGCGTGGGAGTCAGCGGTTCGCATCACTTGCGCGGCCAGTACAGGCTTGATGCACTTCTCGCTCTCCTATTCCCCTATCCCTGAGCTGCCAGCAACAGCACCTCCTCCGGCATGCTCGCGACAGTCAGCGAGTGGCAGTAGCGCCTGCGGCAGAACTGTCGACAAGAGATTTGCCTATCGAACGTATTGGACGGGGCCCGAGAGCTGGTCTGGACCGGAGGAAAATTGTCTCGAAAGCGAACGCTGGACAGTACTTTGCGACGCTCGGATCGACGGTAAAGCTTCGTTGATCAGGGCGTTGAGCTGCGGAGACGTGCGCCGCGAGCGCGACTTGAGCCGCGCCAATACGGCGAACCTGATACTGGCAGCCTTCTTGAAATGGGGGGCGAGCCTTGTAGACCACGTCCTTGGTGACTATGCCTTCGTCATTTATGACGGGGAGACCGGAAAGGTCAGGTTTGGAACCTCACCGCTGGGACTTCGCACGCTCTACATCAGCCAGAACGAACAGGACGTTCGTCTGTCGTCAGAGCTGTCGCCGCTGATTCCGAAGCATCCGTCACTCTCCGAAGTCGATGAGTTCGCTATCGCTGGCTTCCTGCTGGTCGGGTATCACGCAGCCATCGATCATGAGCGCACGCCCTACAAATCCATATCCCAGGTCGCTGCCGGCAGTTTCAACACAATCGCCGGTCGTGAGTTGACTCGGGATCACACATGGTCCTTTCCCGAATCGTCAACCGCGCTACGCTTGCCCCGCCTGCATGACTACTGCGAGCATTTCCGGGAAGTTCTTGCAAACGCAGTATCGGATCGCGTTCGAGATCGGCGCGTAGCCATCGCGCTCAGCGGCGGTCTCGACTCGACGGCAGTAGCCGGCTTGTGTTCCGACGCAGCGTCGGCCGGCGGCGGGCCGACGGCAGTTTCGGCATTTACGTTCATTGCCGACGGGGATGATGATGAGGCGCTATTCGCTTCCGAAGTGGCCAAACGACTCGGCTATCCTCACGAGGTGTTTGACTATTCCCAAGCGACGCCGTTGGGGGCCATCTCTCGCTCAACGGTGCCTTCCTTGGACTTGTTTCCGGAATTCGGCAATCTGGCGCGTTCAATCACTGCTCAGCATTCTGATGTCGTCTTGTACGGCCACGGCGGTGACAACGTATTGTGTTCTGGCAATCCCAATGTGCTGGCCACCGCCCGAAGATATGGACTTCGAATTGCGGCAGAGGCCGCTTCGCTACTTTATTTCCGGCACGGATTGCGGCCGTCACTCGGTACAGGCCTGTTCCAACGAGTTCGATTCCCATCAGGCGGCAAGTCAACCAAGGCTGCCGATGCAGCGCGCCCGGAACTACCGAAATGGATATCAAAGGAATTTGTTGCGCGGCTGCGACTGGTGGATTATTGGGAAGATTTTCTTGATCGCAAGAGCTGGTCAAGCAATCAGCCCTTCGGTCATGTACGGTCATCCCTGATGTGGCATCCGTGGGTGCTGCAGATGGATTCGGCTGATGTACTTCAGATCTTGCCCAGCGCCACTGATCCGTTTCTTGATCTTCGGGTCATCGAGGCGAGGTTGAGTTACCCAGAGTTGGGACTGATGCACAAGAAGCATTTGCTTCGAGAGGCCATGCGCGGACGCTTGCCGGATGCGGTCTTGAATCGTCCGAAGACGCCAGCCGCAAATTTGCTTCGAGGGCACGGCGGGAAAGCGGAGGTTCATCAGTCGCTGATTTTGAAACGGCCTGCTGATATCGCCAACTACGTGAATCTCGACCGTTATCACGAGGCGGCTAAGCAATATGACCGGCTGCAACCAAAGGAATGGGTGCAGCCATTGATGCTCGACCGCTGGCTTTTCGGACTCTCTTTGCCATGGGTATGAGAATCGCGGTAGCTCCGCATGAGAAGAGATGTCAATTTATGTGTCAACGGCAAGCGAGTGGCGATCATCGATCGGAGCGGCGTCGATGGTGAGTGCGTCTCTGGCAAAGGCTGGGTCGCGAGATAGTGGCACTGTCGGGATGGGATCGAAGCATGTCGTATAACATGAGGTCATACGGCGTGATGCTGTCCGATCCGTTGCGGATGGCTGCTTTCACCGATGCAATGCGACGTCACGTCAAGCCTGGGTCAATTGTGCTGGACCTAGGGGCCGGCTCGGGGATTTTGTCCTTGCTGGCTTGCAAGTTCGGGGCGCAAAGAGTTTACGCTGTTGACCCCAATCCACTGGTGTGGGCGTTGGTTGACGCGGCTAAGAGAAATGGTTTCGAAGACCAGATCGTGGTGATCTGCGCTGATTCACGCGAGATCGATCTGCCCGATCGAGTGGATGTCATACTGGCCGATATTCGCGGTACCTTACCATTGTTTGGGGGCACGCAAGCCATTGTGAGCGATGCGTGTCGTCGCTTCTTGACCGCCAAGGGCGTTGTACTGCCGATGTCGGACAGGATGTTCGTGGCTCCTGTGAGCGAGCCGAGATTTATGGCGGAGTGGAACAGGATCTGGAAGGAAAATGACCTTGGCGTCGACATAAGTTCGCTCGGCCGCTGGGAGTTCGGCAGCCTGATCGCTTCGCAGGCAAATGCATCCGACCTACTTTCGCCGGCGCAATGTCTCGGCGAGTTCTCTTGGTCGACAGATGTCAGGATGGATTTGTGTCCTGAGCTTGTTTTTCAAATGGCGCAGGATGGAGATTTACACGGCTTCATGGGCTGGTTTGATCTGCATTTTGGAAATGGATTGGTTTTAACCAACGCTCCGGATGCGCCTAAACTGGTCTATGGGCGGGCGACGTTCCTTCTGGGGGAAACCGTGCGAGTTCGATCCGGGTTTACCGTTCGGGTAGAGATCAATGTACGTCCGTTGGTGAGCAGCGAGGTCTGGTCTTGGGCGGGTGACGTCCGGGATTGTTCGGGAGCGGTGGTGTATTCATTTCGTGAGTCAACGCTCAAGCTTGCATCGCTGCAGTCGATTGCCGCAGCGCGGGCGCCTCGGGCGACAGTCAGAAAGGTAGAATAGTGAATACAGAGTGCAGTGAAAATTCAGGTGCGAACGGCAAGGTGGCGTTGATAACTGGTATCACGGGTCAAGATGGCGCCTATTTGGCTGAATTTCTACTTGGCAAGGGCTATGAGGTGCACGGAATAAAGCGCCGGGCGTCCTCGTTCAATACCGATCGCATAGATCATCTTTACCAGGATCCTCATGAGAAGAACCG
This sequence comes from Rhodanobacteraceae bacterium, assembly GCA_024234055.1. Lineage (NCBI taxonomy): Bacteria > Pseudomonadati > Pseudomonadota > Gammaproteobacteria > Lysobacterales > Rhodanobacteraceae > Rhodanobacteraceae bacterium. The sequence goes on along the minus strand of JACKOW010000008.1, from coordinate 162,119 downwards.
GAAACTCATTTTGCACTACGGGGATCTGACGGATTCCACCAATCTGATTCGTATAGTGCAAGAGGTTCAGCCCGATGAGATCTACAATCTCGGTGCGCAGAGTCACGTCGCAGTGTCGTTTGAGAGCCCGGAGTACACGGCCAATAGCGATGCCATGGGTTGCCTCCGGCTGCTTGAGGCTATTCGCATTCTTGGTCTGGAGCAGAGGACACGCTTCTATCAGGCGTCCACATCCGAGATGTTCGGCAAGGTCCAGGAGATTCCTCAGCGCGAGACCACTCCCTTCTACCCGCGCTCTCCCTACGGAGCCGCAAAGGTCTACGCCTACTGGATCACGGTGAACTACCGGGAGTCCTACGGCATGTTTGCTTGCAACGGCATCCTGTTCAACCATGAATCGCCGATTCGTGGTGAGACTTTCGTGACGCGAAAGATCACCCGTGCGCTGGCGCGTATTCACTTGGGTTTGCAGGATTGCTTGTATCTGGGGAACCTGAATTCCCTGCGGGATTGGGGGCACGCGCGGGACTTCGTGGAGGCGCAATGGCTCATGCTTCAGGCCGATGAGCCAGAGGACTTCGTGATTGCCACGGGAGTGCAGCATTCGGTGCGGGAGTTTGTGACCTGCGCTGCGGCGGAATTGGGTATTGCGATCGAATGGGAGGGAAGTGGGGTTGATGAGATCGGTGTCATTGCGGCGGCGCCCGCGGAAAGCGCGTTGAAGGTTGGCCAGCGCATTGTCGCCATCGATCCGCGCTACTTCAGGCCTTCGGAGGTCGACACGCTGCTTGGTGATCCCAGCAAGGCCAGAGAAAAGCTGGGTTGGGCTCCTAAAGTCGGCTTCAATGGCCTGGTCGGCGAGATGATGCGCGAGGATCTCAAGCTGGCTCAGCGCGACGCAATGATTCGCCGCGCGGGTTTCAGGGCTTTCGACCATCATGAGTAGATGCTGGACGATGTTTCGGCGCTTCCCGCGGGCATGAAGTTCGTGCCGTCGGTGGCTAGTGTGGCCGGCGTTGGGTCGGTTCAGGGGATTTCAGGACGCGATTGATGATTGATCAGAGTGATCGGATTCTGGTAGCTGGCCACCGTGGCTTGGTTGGTTCGGCCCTCCTGCGGCGTTTGCACTCCGCAGGATTTACCAACCTCATGACGATCGAGCGTTCGTCGGTCGATCTGCGCGATGCCACCGCAGTGAGCGCGTGGTTTGCCCGAGAAAGGCCGGACCTCGTGTTCATGGCTGCTGCCAAGGTCGGAGGTATCCATGCCAACAGCCTGTACCCGGCTGAGTTCCTCCACGACAATCTCTGCATTCAGAACGCGGTGATCGATGCTGCCTGGCGGCACGGTGTGCGCAAGCTCTTGTTCCTGGGCTCGTCTTGCATCTACCCCAAGCATGCGCCGCAACCGATGCGCGAGGAATGCCTGCTGACGGGGCCGCTGGAACCCACGAATGAGTGGTATGCGATAGCCAAGATCGCGGGTATCAAGATGTGTCAGGCTTATCGTCAGCAGTATGGCTTCGACGCCATTTCACTGATGCCAACCAATCTCTATGGCCCTGGGGACAATTTTCACCCCGAGAATTCACATGTATTGCCCGCGCTGATCCGACGCTTTCATGAGGCGAAACGCGATGGGCTCTTGCAGGTTGTGATCTGGGGTTCGGGCAGCCCCCGTCGCGAATTCCTGCACGTGGACGATCTCGCCGATGCCTCGGTCCATTTGATGCGCAAATACAGTAGCGCGGAGATCATCAATGTGGGTGTGGGGGACGATCTGACCATCCTTGAGCTGGCGCAGCGGGTGGCCGCCGTGGTCGGCTATCAGGGCGAAATCATCTGTGATCCATCGAAGCCGGATGGGACACCCCGGAAGTTGCTCGATGTCAGTCGTTTGACCAACTTGGGCTGGCAAGCCCGGATTGGACTCGATGAAGGACTGGCCAGCACCTATCAGTGGTTTGTGGATCATGCGGCCGAGGCGCGGAGCTGAGATGAAGGTACTGGTGTGTGGTGGCGCTGGTTATATTGGTGCGCACATGGTGCGCTGGTTGAACCAGGCGGGCCATGAGGTGCATGTCTTCGATAACCTGAGCACGGGACATCGCGTCGCTGTCACGGGGAACCCACTGCATGTGGGTGACTTGCTGGATCCTGCAGCCATCGACCGGGCGCTATCCGCGTCCGGCGCGGAAGTGGTGATGCACTTTTGCGCCAAGGCGCTGGTTGGCGAGTCAGTCACGGACCCTTACAGCTACTACGACAACAACCTCGTTGGCACCTTGAACTTGTTGAAGGTGATGCGCAAGAGAGAGGTTCATCGCCTGGTGTTCTCATCGACCTGTGCCATCTTCGGGGTGCCTGAGGCGGATCGGATCGGAGAAGACCACCCAAAGGCGCCAATAAATCCCTACGGGGCCAGCAAGTGGATGTGCGAGCGCCTGCTGGCTGATGCTGTTGCTGCCTACGAACTGGACAGCGTTGCGCTGCGTTACTTCAATGCGGCTGGAGCTTCTCCGCACGGTGGAATCGGAGAGTCGCACGATCCGGAAACGCACTTGATTCCCAATGCCTTGAATGCAGCGCTCGGCTCAGCGCCGGCGCTTCGCGTGCTCGGCCAAGACTATCCAACGGCTGATGGAACGTGCATACGGGATTATGTGCATGTGGACGATCTGGCGCAGGCCCACGCGTGCGCCATGGATTTCCTGCTCGCCAATTCGGGTGCCCACGTGTTCAATCTCGGGAGCGAGTCTGGTGCCAGCGTACTCGAAGTCATCGAATCGGTGGAGCGAGTCACAGGGCGATCTGTCCCCAGAGTGAACGCGCCGCGCCGGCCCGGGGATCCCGCGACCTTGATCGCTGACAGCACCAAGGCCCGTGAACTCCTGGGCTGGAATCCTCAATATCAATCGCTGGACGCGATTGTCGAAACAGCTGCAGCGTGGCATCGGGCTCGACGTTATTGACGGGGCAAGGCCCGCAGCATGTCGCCCGAGCGGATATTCCCATCGGTCGACTGCAACAAGTCTTCAGGGGTTGTCGGAGAATTGACAGTCCTACCCGCCGGAAAAGCGCAAGTTGGGCATCGCGCTTGCGTCCTCAACAAGTCCGGGGGCAAACTCGCGATCTGGGGGCTTGGTTCGACTGAGCTGCTGAAGGATGCAATCAGGGGAAGTGCGTGCATCTATTGATGTCTAGCTTTGTCGCCTTTGCGGTTAGCGCTGTCTGCTGCAGGCTGTTGCTGGGATGGGCTGAGTGTCTGCGACTGGTGGATCATCCCATTGGTCGCAAGGACCATGAGCATCCAACGCCTGTGATCGGCGGCATTGCGATCTACGCGGCGCTGTTGCCGGCCTTGCTCTCGCTTGCCTGGCCGAGCCTGGATCCGGCGACGCTGGGGATGCTGATTGCCGGTGCCATGTTGATCGGTGTTGGCGTGGCGGACGATGTTTTAGACTTGCCGTGGCCGGCCCGTATTCTGGTGCAGTGTGGCTCGGCTCTGGTGCTGTGTGCCTGCGGCTCTGTGCTGCTCAGTCTGTCGCTGTCCTCGGCCGTCTTGCCGCTGAGCCTGGGGATTTTCGCGATCCCGTTCACGGTCTTTGCCGTGGTCGGGCTGATCAATGCGGTCAACATGATCGATGGCGTCGATGGCCTTGCGGGGTCGATAGTTGCGTCGACATTGGCGCTGATGTCCGCTCTCGCCTATGGAACCGACAAACTGGCCCTGTGCGCGCAGCTTCTGGTCGGCGCATCGGCCGTCCTGGCATTCCTGGGATTCAATTTGCGGATGCCGGGTCGTCCGAAAGCCCTGACCTTTCTGGGCAACAGCGGCAGTGCCTTGCTCGGCCTGATGCTGGCCTGGGCGGCAATTGAACTCACTCAGGGGCCTGCGGCGCGAATCACGCCCGCGGTGGCACCCTGGCTGGTAGCACTGCCTATTCTTGACTGCCTGACATTGATCGGCCGTCGGCTTGCTGGCGGACGTTCGCCCTTCGCCGCCGATCGCCTGCATTTCCACCATCTGCTGCTGGACCGGGGCTTGAGCGTGCCCAAAGTTGTCGTCGCCGGGACGGCACTGCATCTGGCTCTCGCCGGCGCCGGGCTGGGTTTGATGGCGCTGGGCGCATCCGATCTGTGGCTGATCGGTGGATTCCTGGTGGTTCTGGGCACCTATGCCTTGATCGCCGTAGGCATGCTGGGCAGCGGTCAGGCGGTCGAAGCGGATCCTGAACTGGTCAAATAGGCCGGCGAGTTGGATGTTGCGAAAAGCCCCTCCGCGGGGCTTTTTGCGTTTCTGGGCCTCCGCTTTGCCAGGACGAGCGCCCTCGCGGCGCGGTTTTCCTGTGGGAGCGGACTCTGTCCGCGATCGGGAGTTGGTTCGGTCGCGACACAAGGTCGCTCCTTCGGGGGCAGCAAGGCTATGCTCCACGCGATGCCGATCCGCGTACTTTCCGACCACCTGATCAATCAAATCGCCGCCGGCGAGGTGATAGAGCGGCCGTCGTCGGTGGTCAAGGAACTGGTCGAGAACGCGCTGGACGCCGGTGCGGGGCTGGTGGAGATCGACATCGAGGCCGGCGGTGCCAAGCTGATCCGCATCAGCGATGACGGTGGTGGCATTCCGGTGGAGGAGTTGCCGCTGGCGCTGAATCGGCATGCGACCAGCAAGATCACGTCGATGGACGATCTCGAAGTGGTGCGCTCGCTGGGCTTTCGCGGTGAAGCACTGCCGAGCATTGCCTCGGTCTCGCGCTTGACGCTGGCTTCGCGCACGCCCGGCGAAGCCCATGGTTTTAGGGTGGATGCCTCGGCCGGGCAGGTGTCGCCGCCGCGGGCCGAGGCCATGCGACCGGGTACGCGAGTGGAGGCTTGGGACCTGTTCTACAACGTGCCGGCGCGGCGCAAGTTCCTGAAGGCCGAGCGCACCGAGTTCGGGCATATCGAGGATTGGGTGCGCTCGTTGGCGCTGGCCCGGCCCGAGGTGGAGTTTCGGCTCAGCCACAACAGCAAGTCGCAGTTGCCGATCCGGGCGGCGCTGGAGCCCGAGCAGATGCGCGCCCGCTTGCGCTCGGTGGTGGGGCCGGCCTTTGCCGAGCGTGCGCTGGATCTGGATTTCGAAGGCGCGGGCGCGCGTTTGCGCGGCTGGGTCGGGCTGCCCACCGATGCCCGTTCGCAGGCCGATCAACAATATTTCTACGTCAACGGGCGGCTGGTGCGCGATCGCCTGATTGCCCACGCCGTGCGTCAGGCTTATGCCGATGTGCTCTTCCATGGGCGCCATCCGGCTTTTGTGCTGTATCTGGACATCGATCCGGCGCGGGTGGATGTGAACGTGCATCCGGCCAAGCATGAGGTGCGTTTTCGCGAGGGCCGCATTGTCCACGACATGATCTATCGCACGCTGCATGAGGCCCTGGCTGGCACCCGGGCAGGCAGCGTGGGTGGCGTCGCCGTCGGTGGACCGCTGGCGGCCTCGGCTGGCTCCTCGGAGCGGCCGTCTGCGACACCGACGAGCAGCAGCTTCACGCAAATGCCGATGCGCCTGGGCCAGAGCCAGGTGGCGCAGCCGCTGGCGGCTTATCGAGCCTTGTACTCGACCGATTCCCTTGCATCCCCGACGCTCCCGGTGCCTCCGGAATCGCGCCCGGACACGCCGCCACTGGGCTTTGCGCTGGCGCAGTTGCATGGCGTGTTCGTGCTGGCCGAGAACGCCGCCGGGCTGGTGCTGGTAGACATGCATGCGGCCCATGAACGCATCACCTATGAACGCCTCAAGCAAGCTCTGGAGGGCGTGGGCGTGCGCTCGCAGACGCTGCTGGTGCCGCTGCAGATCGCCGTCTCCGGGCGCGAAGCCGATCTGGCCGAAACCGCCGCCGAACAGTTCGAGGCGCTGGGCTTTGAAGTGGTGCGGTCGGGTGTCGAATCCATCAGCGTGCGCCGGGTACCGACGGCGCTGGCTGATCTCGACATCGAAGCGCTGGTGCGCGACGTGCTGTCCGATCTGCGCCAGCACGGCAGCTCCACGCGCATCGAGGAAACCCGCAACGAATTGCTCGGCACCCTGGCGTGTCATGCCTCGGTGCGCGCCAATCGGCGCCTGACCGTGCCGGAGATGAATGCGCTGCTGCGCGATATGGAAGCCACCGAACGCAGCGGCCAGTGCAATCACGGCCGACCCACCTGGGTGCAGCTGGACAAGGCCGCGCTCGATCGATTGTTTTTGCGGGGGCGCTGAGGTGCGGCAATCCAACTTTGCTCTCGTAGAGCGGAGCTTGCTCCGCTGCTCTGGCTGGGCTTCTGCTCCCGATCTTGGTTCTGTGACTCGGGAAAAGCCGCACATCCTGCCGAGCAAGCTCGGCACTACAACAGCCTCGCACACCGCTGCTCTCGTAGAGCGGAGCTTGCTCCGCTGCTCTGGCTGGGCTTCTGTTCCTGCTCTTGGTTCCGTGAATCGAGAAAAGCCGCACATCCAGCCGAGCAAGCTCGGCACTACAACAGCCTCGCACACCGCTGCTCTCGTAGAGCGGAGCTTGCTCCGCTGCTCTGGCTGGGCTTCTTGCGCGATCCGCCGTGGATGGGGTCTCGCATGAGCGCCGATTCTTCGAACGAAACCGCCCCGGCCAAACCGCGGGTGTGGATGATCAACCAATGGTTGCCGCCTGATCCGGCGCCGACCGCCGTGTTGTGTGGGGAGGTCATCGATCTGCTGCGCGCGGAAGGTTTCGAGGTGGTACTGCTGAGCCGGGCACGCGGGGCGGATGTGCTTCCGGCTGGGGACAACGATTCGGTCAAACGCATAGTGATTGATCGACTGTCGCATGGGCCCATCGGCATCCTCGCCAAGCTGGCCTCGTGGCCGACATTCGCCTGGCGGGCCTGGCGCGTTTTGCGGCGTGAATGGCTGCCGGGCGATCTGGTGATCGTCTGCAGTGATCCGCCCTTGTTCTATCCACTGGCAATCGCTGCCGCCCGCCGTGCTGGCGCAAAGACGATCCACTGGAGTCAGGACGTCTATCCTGACGTGGTGCAGCGATACTGGCCCTCGCGCTGGCTGGCGCTGGCCCTCGCCCCGCTACGCTGGTTGCGCAACGCCGCCCTGCGTCGCGCAGATCAGGTGGTGGTGATCAGCGCCGGCATGGGCCGGTTGATGCAGGCTGCCGGTGCCCGCACCACTCTGATCCCTAACTGGGGGCGCGATGATCGTATTCGGCCTCGCGACCTGGGTGACTCCGCGCTACGGCGACGGCACTTTGCCGACGACGACTTCGTGCTCGCGTATTCCGGCAACCTCGGCCGTGTGCACGAGTTCGACACCCTGATCGCGGCGGCCCATCAGTTGCGCGCCAACCCGAAGATCAAGTTCCTGATCGTGGGCTCCGGCCCGCGCCTGGCCATGCTGCAGGCCATCGTGGCCACCGAGCGCCTGGGGAGTTTCACCTTCCTGCCGCTGCAACCCGAATCGGAACTGGCGGACACGCTGGCGGCGGGAGACATGCACTATGTCAGCCTGCGCCCCGAGTTCGAAGGCCTGGTGTTGCCGAGCAAGATCTACAGCATCGCGTCTGTCGGGCGCGGCATGGTCTTCTGCGGTGATCCCGATGGCGAAAGTGCGAGCCTGGTCAAGGAAAACGGCGCTGGCGTCGCCATTGAGGCCGGCAAGGGCCGTGAACTCGCTGCCGTCATCGCCGAACTGGCGCAAAACAAGGCACGCTGCGCCGAGTATGGCGCGAAGGCACGGGCGATGATCGAGAGGCATTACTCGCGCGATGGAGCGCTTGCCAATTGGAAATCGCTTCTGCGCCGACTTGTCGCAGCGGACGCTAACTCCCTGCCGCCACTGGAGTAGCTTGCATTGCCATTGATCCACCATGATTCGAGCCGGCGGGAGCTGTCCTCTGAAGGCGCTCAGTCAAAGGATGGTTCGGCGCCCGCCAATTCCCAAGGTGGGCTCCGAACTGATGTCCAGGCCATGCGCGGGTTCGCGATCCTGTTGGTGCTGCTGTATCACGCGCAGCTTTGGCCGGCGCCGGAGGCCGGATTTCTTGGCGTCGATATCTTCTTTGTGGTCTCGGGCTTTCTAATTACCGGGATTGTTCGGCGCGATTTGCTCGCCGGGAAATTCAGTTTTACCGAATTCTATTTTCGGCGCGCCAAGCGACTGCTGCCCGCGGCCTACATCGTTTTTCTGGCTTGTGCACTTGTCGCACCGTTGTTCTTGACGCAGCTTGAGTTTGTGGATTTCACCAAGCAGTTGCTCGGAGCCGTAACCTTCACCGGCAACATCGCCTTGTGGATGCAGACCGGCTATTTCGAAACAGCCGCCGAACTGAAGCCACTCTTGCATGTCTGGTCCCTTGCCATTGAGGAGCAGTATTACCTGCTCATGCCGGCAACGCTGGCATTCACACCGCGCAGATGGTGGTGGAAGATGGTGCTGGCAGTGACCGTGCTCAGCCTGACCCTGTGTCTGGTGATGGTTGCTGCAAAGCCCGGTGCGGTGTTCTACCTGCTTCCAACCCGTGCCTGGGAATTGGGCATCGGCTCCATGGGCGCTTTCCTGGTTGATTGGCGTCGACTCTGTTCTTTCTGGCGGGTGCTGTTTTGGCCTTCGCTGGCCGTACTTCTGATCGTGCCTTTCTTTCCCTTTGGCGGGAGCCAGCCCGGCGTGGATGCGCTGATCGTATGCACCGCCACATTGGTTGTTATCCTACGCTGTCATCCGCTGGCTGACAGGATTTCGCCAGTTCGCTGGATGGCGCGCTTGGGCGATATGTCCTACTCGCTTTATCTGGTCCACTGGCCGTTGCTGGCTTTTGCCGCCAATGCCTGGGTGATGCCGGTCCCAATGCACGTGCGCGCTGGCCTGGCCTTGCTTTCCCTGGTACTGGCGTGGACCCTGTATCGATGGGTCGAGAACCCGATTCGGCGGATTCGCGCGGTTCCAACAAAGCGGCGTGCAGCGGCCATCGCGTCAGCTTCGCTTCTGCTCATCAGCTTTGGCTACGCGCTGCAACGCTGGGACGCAAGCCGGACATCGGTTGATTTCGGGGCCATTCGGCAGGGAAACCACGGGTTGGACGGTGCCTGCGAGTACGGTGCTCGTTTCGAGAACAAGCCCGAATGTCGAACGGGCCATGCCCCCAATTATTTCTTGTGGGGTGACTCCAATGCCATGCACCTTGCCGATGCCATCAAGTCAGATGATGATGCGGGATTCATTCAGGCAACGAAAACGACTTGCGGGCCATTGATGGGAGTGTCTGTCTTCAGAGACTCGGACTATTACAATCGCGCATGGGGCTTGACTTGCCTCAGTTTCAATTCCAGTGTGCTTGAGTTCTTGGAGAACGCTTCTGAAATAGATGTAGTTGTGCTCGCCAGTTTCAATGGGCAGTATCTTCGAGGAAATAGACTGCTTGTTGAAAACTTCAGTGGCCCCGCGCGCGAACTTGTCGAACGCGAGGGCGGCATCGAAATGGCGCGTCATGGGTATAGGGCCACGATTGAGGCGATACGCGCCATCGGCAAGCGGGTTGTAATCGTGGCTCCGCCGCCCAAAACAGGATTTGATATCGGTCGGTGTCTGGAGCGCGCAGCGACTGGGCGATACTATTTTGGCGCCGACCACGAAGACTGTTCGTTTGCCGAAAGTGCGTTTCGGGAGAAACAATCCGAGGTGTTGTCGCTACTGGACGCCGTGGCCCAGGATAATCACGTTAGGGTGATCCATCTGGAGGACTTCCTCTGTCGCGACGGGCGTTGTGCCGTCAGTCTGGATGGCGTTCCCCTCTATGCAGACGGCGGGCATCTGAGTCATGGAGGTTCACGCATCATTGGCGAGCGAATGCATCTATCGAAACGCATCCGTGAGGAAGCGCGTTAGTTCCTATCGGCACGGCGACGCAAATGGACAATCTTGCGGAATAGATTCGCAGATGTCAGGTAGGCCCTTCGGGCCAACCTGACCTACAAGAGCGTTGGGGCTACATAGCCTGGATGAGTGATTGTACGACTTCATCGGCCAATATCTCGGGTGCCAGTGCGGCGGTTCTTAGCTGCAGTTCCGGGTTTTCCGGTGCTTCATAGGGCGCGTCGATGCCGGTGAAATTGGGGATGAGGCCGGCGCGGGCGCGGGCGTAGAGGCCTTTGACGTCGCGTTGTTCGCAGACTTCCAGCGGGGTGTCGACGAAGATCTCGAGGAACTCGCCGGGGGCGAACAGGCTGCGCGCGAGATCGCGCTCGGAGCGGTAGGGCGAGATGAAGCTCACCAGCACGATCAGGCCGGCGTCGGTCATCAGCTTGGCCACTTCGGCAATGCGGCGGATGTTCTCGACGCGGTCTTCCGGGGTGAATCCCAGGTCCTTGTTGAGGCCGTGGCGGACGTTGTCGCCATCGAGCAGATAGGTGTGATAGCCGGCGCCGTGCAGTCGCCGATCCACCAGATTGGCGATGGTCGACTTGCCGGAGCCGGACAGGCCGGTGAACCACAGGCAGCGCGGCTGCTGGCCCTTGATCGCGGCGCGCGCGGCGCGATCGATGCTGAGCAGTTGCCGGTGCACATTGCTGGCGCGGCGCAGGGCGAAATCGATGGTGCCGCAGGCCACGGTGGCGTTGCTCTGGCGGTCGATCAGGATGAAGCCGCCGAGGGCGCGGTTGTCGGCGTAGCGCTCGAAGGCAATCGGCGCGCTGAGGCTGATGTTGCAATAGCCGACTTCATTCAGCTCCAGGCGCTTGGCCGCCAGATGCTGCTGGGTGTTGACGTCGACCTTGTGTTTGATTTCGCCGATCTGGGCGCTGACGCTGCGACTGCCCTGCTTCAGCCAGTAGGGGCGGCCGGGCAGCAGCGGCTCGTCGCCCATCCACAGCAGGTGCACGGCAAACTGGTCGGCCACTTCCGAGGGGCTGCGCGCGGCGGCGATCAGATCGCCGCGGCTGATGTCGATTTCATCGCGCAAGGTCAAAGTCACTGCCTGGCCAGCGCCCGCGCGCGGCAGATCGCCATCGGCACTGACAATGCGGGCAACGCGGCTGCGGGCGCCGGAGGGCAGGGCGACGATCTCCATGCCCGGCTGCACTTCGCCGGAGACCAGCGTCCCGGCATAGCCGCGGAAATGCGAGTCGGGTCGATTCACCCATTGCACCGGCATGCGCAGGCCCAGATCCTGCTCGGCGCGATCGGTATCGGCCTGCTCCAGCAGTTTCAGCAGCGGCGCGCCGGTGTACCAGGGCATGGTGGTGGAGCCGTGCATGACGTTGTCGCCATTCAGCGCCGACATCGGCACGCAGTGCACCTGGGTGATGCCGAGCTGTTGGGCCAGGGTTCGATAGTCCTCGGCGATGGCCTCGAACACCGACTGCTGGTAGTCGACCATGTCCATCTTGTTGACCGCCAGAATCACCTGACGCACGCCGAGCAAGGCGACGATGTAGCTGTGCCGCCGGGTCTGCGTGAGCACGCCCTTGCGGGCATCGATCAGCACCACCGCCAGATCCGCCGTGGAGGCGCCGGTGGCCATATTGCGGGTGTACTGTTCGTGTCCGGGGCAGTCGGCAACGATGAACTTGCGGCGTTCGGTGCTGAAGTAGCGGTAGGCGACGTCGATGGTGATGCCCTGTTCGCGCTCGGCGCTGAGGCCGTCCACCAGCAGCGCAAAATCCATGGCCTCGCCTTGCGTGCCGTGCTTGCGGCTGTCGGTTTCCAGCGCCGCCAGTTGATCGTCGAAGAGCTGCAGGCTGTCGTGCAGCAGGCGCCCGATCAAGGTGCTCTTGCCGTCATCGACGCTGCCGCAGGTGATGAAGCGCAGCAGCGATTTGTGTTCGTGCTGCTTCAGGTAGGCAGCGACCTCGGCGCTGGCGTCGGCGTTTTCGGTCTGGGCGATGTTGTCCATCAGAAATAGCCCTCTTGCTTCTTCTTCTCCATCGAGGCCGCCGGATCATGATCGATGACCCGGCCCTGGCGCTCAGAGGTGCGCGCCACCAGCATTTCGGCGATGACGGCCTCCAGCGAGTCGGCATTCGATTCGACCGCGCCGGTCAGCGGATAGCAGCCCAGCGTGCGGAAGCGAATCGAGCGCAGTTCCGGCACTTCGCCCGGCTTCAGCGGCAATCGATGGTCATCGACCATGATCAAGGCGCCATCACGCTCGACCACCGGGCGCGGTGCGGCGAAATACAGTGGCACCACCGGGATCTGTTCGCGGTAGATGTACAGCCAGATGTCGAGTTCGGTCCAGTTCGACAGCGGGAAAGCGCGCACGCTCTCGCCCTTGTGCACGCGGGTGTTGTAGACGTTCCACAGTTCCGGGCGCTGGTTCTTCGGGTCCCAGCGGTGTTCGGCGCTGCGGAAGGAAAACACCCGCTCCTTGGCCCGGGATTTCTCCTCGTCGCGACGGGCACCGCCGATGGCGGCATCGAATCGATAGTGATCCAGCGCCTGGCGCAGTGCCTGGGTCTTCATGACATCGGTGTGGACGCTGGCGCCGTGCGTGACGGGCGAGACGCCCTGCGCCAGACCCTGCGGGTTGGTGTAGACCCGCACGTCGATGCCGAAGCGTTCCGGCAGGCTGTCGCGGAAGGCGATCATCTCCCGGAATTTCCACGTGGTGTCGATATGCAGCAGGGGTATCGGCGGCCGCGCCGGGTAGAAGGCCTTGCGCAGCAGATGCAGCAATACCGAGCTGTCCTTGCCCACCGAATAGAGCATCACCGGGTTGCTGAACTCGGCCGCGACCTCGCGGAAGATGTGGATGCTTTCGGCTTCGAGCCGGTCGAGATGGGTCAGCATGGGCTTGATGGGGGGAGTTCGGCGAGCGCGCAGTATGTCGCGGGTGGCAGCAGGTTCAAGTGTGGAGATGGTCATGAGATCGGACGTCTGGACGTTCAGACGGCCACGATATCAGCCGGACACGGGCGCGATATGACCATTGGGCATGAGTAAAAGCCGCGTTTGATGCGGGCTGCGTTGCGGCTTTGAGGAGGGACGCGCGCCTGCGCGGCCGCTCTTGATCTTCGGGAAAGCAAAGCGGCGTCGCAGCGCGGCGCACCCCCCAACCGCAGCCTGCATGTAAATCTCCGACACGCTACAACTCAACGCCGTTGCAGATCACCACATCGGCCTTGCGCAGTGCGAACAGGCCGACGGTCACCACGCCGGGCACCTGGTTCAGATCGCGCTCCAGTTGCTCAGGGTGGGTGATGCGCAGGCCGTGCACGTCCAGAATCTGGCAACCGTTGTCGGTGAGCACGCCTTCGCGCAGCACCGGTTGGCCGCCGAGCTTGACGATCTGGCGGGCCACGAAGCTGCGCGCCATCGGAATCACCTCGATCGGCAGCGGAAAGGCGCCGAGCAGATCCACGCGCTTGCTGTCGTCGATCAGGCAGACAAACTTGCGGCTGGCGCCCGCGACGATCTTCTCGCGGGTCAGTGCCGCGCCGCCGCCCTTGATCAGGCGGAAGTGCGGATCGCATTCGTCGGCGCCGTCGATGTACACCGGCAGATCGCCGGTGCTGTTGAGCTCAAGTACGCGGATGCCGTGTTGCTTGAGCAGGGCGGTGCTGGCCTCGGAACTGGACACCGCGCCCTCAATGTCGTGCTTGCGCTCGGCCAGCAGCGGTATGAATTGATTCACCGTGGAGCCGGTGCCGACACCGATCACGGCGCCGTCTTCGACGTAGCGCATTGCCGCCTGCGCCGAGCGGCGCTTCTGTTCGTCCTGGGTCATGGCATTGCTCGCAAGAGTTGATTCCCGGCAGTCTAGCGACTTGATCGGTACCGGGCACGAGCGCCGGGTTCGGTCGAACGCCGACAGAAGCCAAGCAGAAGCAGCGGAGCAAGCTCCGCTCTACGAGAGCATCGGTGTACGAGGCTGTTGTAGTGCCGAGCTTGCTCGAGCTTGCTCGGCAGGGTGTGCGACGAGAGCACTCGGTGTACGAGGCTGTTGTAGTGCCGAGCTTGCTCGGCAGCAGTAGCCCGGGTAAGCGCAGCGCACCCGGGGGTTGTTGCGGTGCGTCCCGGGTGCGCCTGCGGCTTACCCGGACTACGGGAATTACTTCGCCAGCGCAGTGATCGCCCGCCACTCGTTCTCACTCACCGGCATGACCGACAGCCGGTTGCCGCGCTTGACCAGCGCCAGATCGGCCAGTTCGGGCAAGGTTTTCAGCATCTCCAGCGGCAGCGGCTGCTTGAACTTGCGCTGGAATTCCACTTCAACTGCCGACCAGCGCGGATCTTCGGGCTTGCTGCCGGCATCGAAGTAGTCGCTGGCCGGGTCGAACTGGGTGGGGTCCGGAAAGGCGGCCTTGCGGATGCGGGCGATGCCGACCGCCCCTGGGACGGCGCAGCTGGAGTGGTAGAACAGCACTTCGTCGCCAACCGCCATGCTGCGCAGGTAGTTGCGGGCCTGGTAGTTGCGCACACCGTCCCAGGCCTCGCGCTTCTTGCGTTTGAGGTCGTCGATGGAAAACACATCGGGTTCGCTCTTCATCAACCAATAGGACATTCAGGGCTCCTCTTCAAAAAGACGTTCGGCATCTGTCTTTGTTGTTTCAGCTCGGACGGGCGCTGAGGCGAAAAAGCCCCGGTGAGCTGCTACGCAGCACACCGGGCTACGCGCACCAGGCGTGTTCATGGCCTGATGTCAGTGTCGGTCCGGCACAGATGGCTTGCAATGACGCATCGACGCGAGTCAATTCGCTGGCCGACTGCCCCGCCAGCATGCCCCGGGGATCCGCTTGGCGGAACCCTCGGCCAACGACTCAATCTGGCACTGCTGCTGCTCCGGTCGTCATCAACTCGCGCTCGGTCACGACAAAATCCAGCGGCACGTCCCAATCTGCCATCGGGATAGCCTCAACTTCCTGGCAGGCGTAGCCGATGCCGATCAGCCACGGGGGCCTGCGTTCTGTGCGCCGGAAGGCCAGCGCCCGGTCGTAATAGCCAGCGCCTGATCCCAGGCGTCCGCCGACGCGATCAAAAGCCAGCAGCGGGATCAGGATCACGTCCATCTGCGCCGGATCGATCAGCTCGGCAACTTCGACCAGCGGTTCGGGTATGCCGAAGCGGTTGGCCATCAGCCGTTTCTGCTGGCCGTTCCAGTGGGCAAAGCGCATTTGTGGCGCGGTGTGTTCGACATGCGGCAGATAGACGGCGCGTCCGCGCTTCAGCGCTGCGTCGATGGTGTCGCCCAGCGACAGCTCTGACGCCACCGCGGCATAGGCACCGATGCGCTGCGCGGCCATGTAGACGGTGAAGTCGTGCAGCCGATCGCGCACTGCCAGGGCGGCGTCGGTGCGTTGTTCATCACTGAGAGCGCGCCGGGCGGCGCGCGTCTGGCGCCGGAGTTCATGGCGCGCGAGGTCATCGCTGTGATCCAAATCAGGGGTCCTCCGCCGATGCCGTTGCGGGTCTCACGACCTTGATCCGTAGGATCAGGGGGGAAGAAGAACACCGCTAAAGGCGGTCCGCTGCGAGGCGGACAAGCTCATGCGCGGTGGAGAGCTCTTCCCAAGGTCGAACAACAGGGTCAAGGTATTTTGCGGACGCGCTATCGAACAACGCAGAGGACGCATGTGCATCTTAGCTGCGCGCCAGCGCCGCCTCAAGCTTGGCGTTCAACTGCCGCAGCTCTTCGCCCACATCCACGCCCACCTTCTTCAGCTCGGTGCGCGCCTGCAGCGATTCATGCGCGATATTGAGTGCCGCCATGACTGCGATGCGTTCCAGTCCGACCAGTTTGGCGCCGGCGCGGATTTCGCGCATCTTGCCGTCGAGATAGGCCGCGGCCTCGATCAGCCCCGGGCGGTCCTCTTCAGAACAGGCCACCGCGTATTCCCGGTCGAGAATATGAACCTTGACCGCCTGCTGACTCATCCGTTCTGCTCCATCGCCTTCAATCGAGTGATCATCGCCTCCACCCGCGAACGCGCCTGTTCGTTCTTGGCCAGCAGCGTGGCGCGCTCTTGCGCCAGTTGTTCCTGCGCAGCTCGCAGGCTGCGATTCTCCTCGAACAATCGAGCATTGGTATTGAGCAGACGCTCCAGCTTTTCCGCCAGAGATCTGAGTTCGCCTTCCACCGCCAAGCGTTCAGCCATGATGACCCGGCTCATCCTGCGATTCCTGATCCAAGTCTAACCCAGACTGCAAGGGCGACAGGGTGGCTTGGGCTTGCGCCGGGAGATTTCTTTGGGCGCGGGGCACGGGGTTCGGCCCGACAGCGCACACGGGCCGCGAGCCACAGGCTTGCTCGGTAGGAGCGCCCTTGCGGCGCGGCCGCTGCGTGGGACGTGGATTGCCAGTCGCGCCGCGAGGGCGCTCCTACAGGCAAGCTTGTAGTTCATGGCTTATGTGCATCCGCTTCGCGGCGACACGCGCAGTCGACGCCGGACCCGCAAGAATTGGCGGCCTGTTCGGGTCTGTAGCGGCATCACATCGGGGAATTCCGAGATTTCATGGTCATGAGCTGGAAAAAGTTCTTGTGGACCGCCGCCCTGGCGCTGGTGGCTGTCCCGGTGCTGGCCGCCGAGGGCTCGCGCGTCGCCAACGATGAGCTGGCGATCACCCTGGTCAGCGAGCAGGTGGCCCTGGTGCCTGGTGGCTCGCAGCGGCTGGGCCTGCTGATCGAACACCAACCGCACTGGCACACCTATTGGCAGAATGCGGGGGATTCGGGCATTCCGACCAAGTTGCGCTGGCATCTGCCCGAGGGCATTGCCGCCGGCGAGATTCAATGGCCGCATCCGCAGCGCTTTGATCTCGCCGGCATCATCAACTTCGGCTATGGCGATCGCGTGCTGCTGCCGGTGCCTTTGGACGTGGCGGAGGCCGTGTCCGCGCAAACCCTGCCGCTCGCGGTGACCGTCGATTGGCTGGTCTGTCGCGAAGAGTGCATACCGGGTCGCGCCGAACTCAGTCTGAGCTTGCCGGTGGCAATGGAGACCGCGGCCGATGCCCGCTGGGCCGCGGATTTCGCCGCCGCTGACGCGCGCATTCCGATGGCTGCCGATTGGCGCGCCAATGTGCGCATCGATCACGATCTGGCGCAGGTGGAAATCGAGCTTCCGGCGGATTTCCCGGCCGCTGCGCCGGTCGACCTGTATCCGGTGCAGGTGGAAGTGTTGTCCAACACCGCGCCGGCCGATCGCGCCGTGCATGCCGGCGTGCTGCACTGGCCGGCCGCGCGCAGCGACTATCTGCAGGATGTGCCGCAGACGCTGGATCTGGTCGTGGTCAGCGGCGAGCCGCCGAACAGTCGCGCCTGGCAGTTGCGGGCCGAGGTCGTGGATCTGACCAGCGCCGCGCCTGCTGCTGCGGCTGCAGATGCGTCAGTTCCAGATACCGCGGGCTCGGCGAACTCCATGTCCATCGCCACCGCCTTGCTGTTCGCCTTGCTCGGCGGCGCCATCCTCAATCTGATGCCCTGCGTGTTCCCGGTGTTGACGCTGAAGGCACTGGCTCTGCGGGGCGATGTCAGTCATCTGCGCCACGGTCTGCTCTACGCGGCCGGCAGCGTACTCGCCTTTCTGGCGCTGGCGGCAGTGCTGTTGGCGCTGCGCGCCGCAGGCGAATCGCTCGGCTGGGGCTTTCAGCTGCAGTCGCCGTGGCTGATCGGCGCGCTGGTGTACCTGTTCTTCGCGATGGGCCTGAGCCTGTCCGGCGTGTTTACCTTCGGCGAGCGTCTGATGGGGGTTGGCCAGAGCCTGACTGAAGGCGAGGGCGATCGCGCTGCTTTCTTCACCGGCGTGCTAGCGGCGGTAGTCGCCAGCCCATGCACCGCGCCGTTCATGGGCGCGGCGATGGGTTTTGCGCTGACCCAGTCCGCCGCGGTGGCGCTGCTGATCTTCGGCATGCTCGGCTTCGGACTGGCCTTGCCCTTTCTGCTGCTGTGTCTGATTCCGGGTCTGGCTGAGCGCCTGCCGCGCCCTGGCGCGTGGATGGACCGGCTCAAGCAGATTCTGGCTTTCCCCTTGTACCTGAGCGCGGTCTGGCTGCTGTGGGTCTACGGCGAGCAGTTGGGAGCCCTGGCCATGGCTCAGCTCGCGGTCGGCGCGGTCTTCCTGGCCTTCGCACTGTGGCTGCTCGGTTGGCCCGGATCGCTGCGCTGGCTGCGTGGCGCCGCCGTGGCGCTGTCTCTTCTGGCGGTGGGCTACGCGCTGCATGCCGGTGCCAGTCAGGAGCCGGTGAGCGCGCAACCGGCCTCCGGCGATCATGAGCCCTGGACTGAAGCGCGGCTGGCTGAACTGCGCGCCAGCGGCCAGCCGGTATTGGTCAACATGACCGCGGCATGGTGCATCACCTGCCTCGCCAACGAGCGCGTGGCGCTATCCACTGATGCCGTGCGAGGACGCATGAAGGAACTCGGCATGGCTTATCTGAAAGGCGACTGGACCCGCCGCGACGATTCGATCACGCGCTATCTGGCGCAATACGGCCGCTCTGGCGTACCGCTTTATGTGCTGTACCCGGCTGGTGGGGGCGCGCCGCGGGTGTTGCCGCAGTTGCTCACCCCGGAACTGGTACTGGCCGAGTTCGATGCGGTCGCCGCACCCCGCTAGACCACCCATCACAGGAGAGACCCCCATGCGCAAGACACTGCTCGCCATCACCCTGGGCCTGCTGTCGTCGGCCACGATGGCCATGACCGTCGGCGAGCCGGCCCCAGGTTTCACGCTCACCGATTCCAACGGCAAGAGCCACTCGCTGGCCGATTTCAAGGGCAAGACCGTGGTGCTGGAATGGACTAATGCCGAGTGCCCCTTCGTCAAGAAGCACTATGGCGCCAAGAACATGCAGACGCAGCAGGGACAGGCCAAGGCGGCTAATGTGGTCTGGCTGACCATCAATTCCGGCGCCCCCGGCAAGCAGGGGCAGGTCGATGGCGCAGGCGCCAATGCCATCATGGCCGCGCAAGGCTTTCAGTCAACCGCCTATCTGCTGGATGCCAGCGGTGACACCGGTCGAGCCTATGGCGCCAAGACCACCCCGCACATGTACGTGATCGATGGTGAGGGTGTGCTCCGCTACAACGGCGCGATCGACTCGATCCCCAGCGCCGATCCGGCCGATATCCCGCAGGCCGATCAGTATGTGAGCCTGGCCCTGTCCGAGATGGCTGCCGGAAAGCCGGTCAGCGTCAGCACGTCCAGGCCCTATGGTTGCAGCGTGAAGTATTGAGGCGAGGGCACGAGGGCGAGAGGGCACGAGGGCACGAGGGCGAGAGGGCGAGAGGGCGAGAGGGCACGAAAAGCTCAGAACTGCGGGCGCCTGCGGTTTCTTGCCCTCCCGGCCTCCTTCGGGCCAGTGTCTGATGCGCGAGTCGAGGTAGGTCACGTTAAAAGGAGGGGTCTACCTGACAGCTCTGTGGGAGCGGCTTCAGCCGCGATCGCCGGCAAGAGCCTGCGCTTGTAGCCCGAAGTGCGCGTAGCGCTCTGCGGGCACTGACGCGAAAGAGCCCCGCTGAGCCGCTGCGCGGCACAACGGGCTACGCGCAGCAGGCGGGGCGTGGGCCATGCGCCGTCTCGGGCCGACACACGCGGCTCTCCATGAACCCTTATCGTCAGTTGTTGATGCGTCATTGCGAGGAGCGTAGCGACGAAGCAATCCAGGTATCGCCGCACGCCTCCTGGATTGCTTCGCTACGCTCTCCATGAACCGCATTCCAGCGCCGGGCGCCGGGGGTGTCGCGTCGCTGTTGTGGAGGGCGCCGCGCTGCGGCGCCGCTTTGCACTGAGCGGAGATCAAGAGCGGCCGCGCAGGCGCGCGTCCCTCCTCAAAGCCGCTCCTTGCCTGACAGGGTTCACGGCTCGTGGACAGTGTCGTGCCGACACAGGTGGCTCTCCATGAAGCCATGTCGCAAGTCATTGATTTGCTTGGTTAACCTGTGGGAGCGCCCTTGTGGCGCGACCGTTGCTTTGGACGTGCGGCTGGCCGGTCGCGACGCGAGGTCGCTCCTACAGGCAGCTTGTGGTTCATGGCCCGTGAGCAGTGTCGGCCTGACACAGGTGGCTCGCAACGACGCTGGGGGACTCATCGCCAGTGGGCAGTTTCGGGCCGACACACGCGGCTGGCAATGAAGCAATGATGGGGTAATGCTGTAAACCCGTGCCCCGTGCCCCGTGCCCCGTGCCCCGCTCAGCGCCACAGCACCTTGCTGACCTGTGGCCGTTCGGCCTCGATGCGGATGAACCAGAGCATGGCCGCTGCGATCAGCTTCACGCCCACCGGCAGCGCGATGTACACGATCACCAGCGCTGGCAGGTTGTATTCGCCATTGCCGGGGTTGAATCCCAGATAGTCGAGGATGGGCAGCGAGGCGGCGGCGCCGATGGCCGTTGCCAGTTTCGTGCTGAGAGCCCACAGGCCGAAATAGGCGCCAGTGGCGCCGCGACTTTCGCGACCTTCCTTGGCATTGATGACATCGGCCAGGATTGCCGGTGGCAAGCCGTAATCGGCACCCAGGCCCAGACCGGTCACCGCGGAAATGGCGATGAACCAGCCGATATCGCCGTGCCCGACGAAGGCGGCTGCGGTCATGGCGCCGGCGGTCAGCAGAATGCCGATGAACCAGGCTGCGGCCTTGCTCAGATGTCGTGACAGAAACATCCACAGCGGCACGCTGGCGGCACCAGAGACAAAATAGGCCATCAGGATCAGGCCGGCCTGCAGCTTGCCGCCGCCGAGCACGTGTTCAACATAGAAGAGCATCACGCTGACGGCGATGCCCAGCGCCGAGCCATTGACGATGAATACCGCCAGCAGGCGACGATACAGCGGATTCTTCAGAGGTGCGAAGAAGATGCCGAGCACGGTGCTGCCCGGCGGGCGCTCCACCGGTCCGTGTACCGAGGGCGGCGAATACAGCAGCGTCGGCAAGGCCGCGAGTATCGCTACCGGCAGATACAGGATTCCCAGCCACTGATAGCCGGCAGCCTCGCCGAAGCGCGCGGTCAGGAAGGTCGGCAACACCACCGCCAGCATCATGCCGGTCAGGCCGAAGACCTCGCGCCCCACGGTGACCCGGGTGCGTTCGTTGTAGTCATCGGACAACTCGGCGCCGAGCGCGTGATAGCTGATTGACACGCCGGCATAGCCCAGGTGCACCAGCAGCAACGAGACGAACAGCCAGATGCTGAGCAGGGTGGGATTGGGGCTGACGCCGCCAGCGACCGGGTGGAACATCGCCGGCGGGTCGAACAGCATGAAGAAGCCCAGGATCATCAGCGGCAGCATCGCCGCCACCAGCATCAGGCGGCCATTCTTGCGATGGGTCAAGCGATCGGAAATGAATCCGAGGATGGGGTCCTGGATGGCGTCGATGATGCGCGAGGCAATCAGGATCGGACCGATCAACGCCAGCGACAGCTTCAGCACTTCGCCGTAGTAGTGGGCAACGTTCAGCACCACCGGCAGGGCGGCCATGGCCAGCGGCAGCTGCAGCGAGGAATAGGCTGCCAGCCGGGCGAAGCCCAGGTGCACGCGGGTACTGTCCTGAACCGGCGGGGTCGATGCCAAGGATGTTCTCGATTGCGGCGGAAGCGGTCGCGACCCCCGTGGTCAGGGCAGGCCCGCCGGCCGAAGGTCAGCGCGGAGCATAACCGCCGACCTGAGTGATTCCGTGAACGCCAGCCCGCTCAGTCACCGGTTCGGGCCATGCTGCTTCGGCATCAATGACGAAAATGGCGCACACCGGTGAACACCATTGCCATATCGTGCTCATCGGCGGCGTCGATGACCTCCTGATCACGCATCGAGCCACCCGGCTGGATCACCGCCCGGATGCCAGCCTTGGCCGCCGCATCAATGCCGTCGCGGAAGGGGAAGAAGGCATCAGAGGCCATGGCCGATCCAGGCACCTTGAGGTTGGCCTGTTCGGCTTTCCAGCCGGCGATCTGGGCGCTGACCACGCGACTCATCTGCCCGGCGCCGATGCCGATGGATCGGCCATCGCGGGCGTAGACGATGGCGTTGGACTTGACGAACATCGCCAGCTTCCAGGCGAAGATCAGATCGGCGAATTCCTGTGCCGACGGGGCGCGTTGAGTGACGACCCGCAAATCGCGGGCGCGGATGCGATCGGTGTCGACATCCTGCACCAACAGGCCACCGGCAATGCGCTTGAAGTCGCGAGCGGGCGCGGTGCTGGCCGAATCGGGCAAGGTGCCGGTCGCCAACACCCGCACATTGGGCTTGCTGGCAAGCGCCGCCAGCGCCAGCTCGTGGAAGCTGGGCGCGATCACCACTTCGACGAACTGTCGCTGCACGATGATCCGCGCTGTCTCGCCATCCAGCGGCCGGTTGAACGCGATGATGCCGCCGAAGGCCGATACCGGATCGGTGGCATAGGCGCGCTCGTAGGCCTCTGTCAATGAATGAGCCACGGCCACGCCGCAGGGATTGGCGTGCTTGACGATCACGCAGGCGGCCTCGTCGAACTGCTTGACGCACTCGAGCGCGGCGTCGGCGTCGGCCAGGTTGTTGAAGGACAGCGTCTTGCCCTGCATGAATCTGGCTGCGGCCACGCTGGCCGCCGGCAATGGATCTTCCAGGTACAGCGCGGCAGCCTGATGCGGATTCTCGCCGTAACGCAGCGCTTCGCCGCGGCGCAGCGACAGATGCAGTGTGGGCGGATGGGCCTCAGGCTGGTCCGGATTGGCGGCGCGGGCGCCCAGATACTCGGCCACCTGGCCGTCATAGCGGGCGCAATGGGCGTAGGTACGGGCGGCCAGCTGGCGTCGCTGGGTCAGCTCGGTGCCGCCGGACTTGAGTGCGTCGACAATCATGCCGTAGTCATCGGGATTCACGACCACGGCGACCCGTTCGTGATTCTTGGCGCCGGCGCGGAGCATCGCCGGTCCGCCGATGTCGATGTTCTCGATGGCATCCTCAAGGCTGCACCCGGGTTTGGCGACCGTGGCCGCAAAGGGGTACAGATTCACCACCAGCAGATCAATGGCCTGGATGCCGTGATCGCGCATGACCGCATCGTCGATGCCGGTGCGCCCCAGCAAGCCGCCATGGATAGCCGGATGCAGGGTCTTGACGCGGCCGTCCATGATCTCCGGGAAACCGGTCACGTGGCTGACATCGGTAACGCTGATGCCGGCATCGCGCAGTGCGCGTGCGGTGCCGCCGGTCGACCAGATCTCGACCTGGTGGGCGCTCAGGGCCGTGGCCAGATCCAGCAGACCGCGCTTGTCGGACACACTCAGCAGGGCGCGGCGAATCGGTAGTCGCGGGTTCTCGGGCATGCGGGCCTCGATGTGCTCGGGTTTCATCGGGTCCGCGATGCTGCGGGAGTCACAGCCCCGGCGCAAGCGGCCTCAGGCGCTGAGCACTTTGAAAAACCGTAGCGAGCGGGTCGAGGGCAAGGCGCACGGAGCGCAGCGACCGAGACATATCAGATAGACAGGCGAGGGAGCGAGCACCGCGCAACGCAGCCATCGGTCCGCGCAGCAGGTTCTTCAAACTGCTCCACTGATGCCGTGTTCACCCAGTTTCTTGCGCAAGGTGGCGCGGTTCATGCCCAGCAATTCGGCGGTGCGCGTGAGATTTCCACCACAATGGCGCAAGGCCTCTTCCAGCACCGGTTGCTCGACCTGACGCAGCATCAGCGTGAACAGGTCATTGCAATCGCTGCCGTTGAGATCGTGCAGATAGCGGCGTACGACGCGCGTCGCCACTTCGCGCAGGGTCGACTCGCTGCGGATCGGCTCAGGGTTGCGTTCGTACGAAAGTCCAACGGTCATCCGGATCATCCTTCCCTTCAAGGACAAGACTACTCGCGCCGCGCAAGCGCAGCGTTCAGGCAGGTTTTGGGGATAGCGAGGGGAGAGCATACCCCCAACCCCTTTGCGTGCGTCAATCGATTTCCTGGAAATTCCGACGAAGCGCGATGGGTTTGGCGAATCGGAACAGAAATCCGGCGCAAAGGTACGGACATGCGCTGGTTCACAGACAAATGGCCTCAGAGCATCCGCGCAAGGCGCCGCGCGGTGTCGGCGGAGCGGCTCCTGCAGGTCCAGAGTTGTCTGGACGCTTCTTGCGCCCCCGGAACGATTTCGCAGAGGTCTTCATCAACGATGCGATCAACTATCGATGCGTCATTGCGAGCCACCTGTATCGGCCCGATGCTGCCCACCGGCCATGAACCCGCCGTCGTAGGTCATGTTGTCCGCGCCAGCGGACTACGTGACATCCATTTGCGTCACGTAGCTCGCTAAGCGAGCAACGTGACCTACAACAGCAAATCAACAACTTACGATCTGGGTTCATGGAGAGGAACGAAGTGACGAAGCAATCCAGGGACTTGCGAGCGGGCATCTGGATTGCTTCCTCCGGATCAAGTCCGGGGTCGCAATGACGCCGACTCGGGGCTCTGGTGCGTCCAGACTTGTCTGGACCTACGAGAGCCAAAAGCCCGTAGCCTTTCCCGTGCCCCGTGCCCCGTGCCCCGTGCCCCGTGCCCCGTGCCCCGTGCCCCGCCTCAGCGGGTCTGAAACACCACGATGGTCTTGCCGGTCACCGAAATCTTGCCCTCTTCCTCCAGTTGCTTCAGCACCCGGCCCACCATTTCCCGCGAACAGCCGACGATGCGCGAGATCTCCTGGCGCGAGATCCGGATCTGGGTGCCTTGCGGGTGTGACATCGCATCGGGCTCTTCGCACAGGTCAACCAGCGTGCGGGCAACCCGACTGGTCACGTCCATGAAAGCCAGTCTGGAGACCTTGCGGCTGGTTTGCAGCACGCGCTTGGTCAGCTGCGTGGCAATCGAGAACAGGATGCGCGGGCATTCGTCCTTGAGCGGGCCCTCGAACAGCTGGAACAGACGCTCGTAGCTGATCTCGGCCAGTTCGCAGGGCACCCGTGAGCGCACCATGACCTCGCGCTTCTCCACTTCCATGAACAAGCCCATCTCGCCGATGTAATCGCCCTCATTGACGTAGGCCAGGATCAGTTCCCGTCCTTCGTCGTCCTCGGTCATGACCGCGAGAGAACCCTCGATGATGTAGTAGAGCGTGTTGGCGACATCGCCCGGGCGAATGATCGGCGCCTTGGATGGATAGCGACGGCGATGGCACAAGGAGAGGAAACGATCAATGTCGGCCGGCTGCGGCGCCAGCGGCCGGGTTTCGGCCAGCTTGCGCATGCTGGCTTGCAACGAGTATCGCAACAGTGACTTCACAGGCATTGCAACCGGGCCGGCCATGGCGCTCCCCCGCGCTGGTAATCATCCGCAAACTTATAGCATGCGAGGGCAGGGTGGCTGCAGAGGGCTCGCGCCCCTGCGCTAGCTGAATGGCTCGCGATTGTCATGAAACTCGGGTGTCTACGGCCGGCGCTTTGCCCCATAATTTGCGGCCCCGCGTTTTCGGCCCAGCTCCGGCAGGCCTGTGCGCTCTTTCGATCCTCGTTGGGAGATCACCATGGTCAAGCCGATTCCGCGCCTCAGGCTGGAAGGATTCAACAACCTCACCAAGGCCCTGAGCTTCAACATCTACGACGTCTGCTACGCGGTGACCGAAGAGCAGCGCAATCGCTACATCGAATACATCGATGAGGCCTAC
Source organism: Rhodanobacteraceae bacterium (assembly GCA_024234055.1). Classification (NCBI taxonomy): domain Bacteria; kingdom Pseudomonadati; phylum Pseudomonadota; class Gammaproteobacteria; order Lysobacterales; family Rhodanobacteraceae; species Rhodanobacteraceae bacterium. Next base: position 136,557 of record JACKOW010000008.1, on the reverse strand, counting down.
AACGCCGAGCGTCTGACCGAGATCCTTACCGAAGTCGCCGACATCATCGGCGCCAACATCCTCAACGTCGCTCGCCAGGACTACGATCCGCAGGGTGCCAGCGTCACCATCCTGATCTCCGAGCAGCCGGTCATCGACCGCGCCGACATCGGCCGCGAGATGCTGAAGGGCGCCATGCGTGAATCCGAGCAGCCCACCGAGGCCAGCGTCGTCGCGCACCTGGACAAGAGCCATATCACTGTACACACCTATCCCGAGAGTCACCCTTTCAACGGCATCAGCACCTTCAGGGCGGACATCGACGTGGCGACCTGCGGCGTGATCTCGCCGCTGAAGGCGCTCAATTTTCTGATCGACAGCTTCGAGTCGGACATCGTGATCATGGACTACCGTGTTCGTGGCGCCACCCGTGACATCAAGGGCCGCAAGCACTACATCGATCACAAGATCAACTCGATCCAGGACTTCCTCAGCCGGCCGATCAAGAACCGCTACGAGATGTTCGACGTCAACGTCTACCAGGAGAACATCTTCCACACCAAGATGCACATCAAGGAATTCGACCTCGACACCTATCTGTTCGAAGCCAGCAAGAACGAACTCTCGTTCAAGGATCGTTCGCGCATCGAAGCGCAGGTCCGCCGCGAGATCGGTGAACTCTTCCACGGCCGCAATCTGGATTGAGACAAAAGCCTCGTACACCGCAGCTCTCGTAGAGCGGAGCTTGCTCCGCTGCTCCGGCTGGGCTTGTGCTCTACGCTGTGTCGGTGGCCAGAAGAGCCGTACATCCTGCCGAGCAAGCTCGGCACTACAAAAGCCTCGTACACCGCAGCTTTCGTACAGCGGAGCTTGCTCCGCTGCTCTGGCTGGGCTTGTGCTCTACGCTCTGTCGGCGGCCAGAAGAGCCGTACATCCTGCCGAGCAAGCTCGGCACTACGAAAGCCTCGTACACCGCAGCTCTCGTAGAGCGGAGCTTGCTCCGCTGCTTTGTTTCGGCTTTTTCACCGGCCCTGAAAGCGGGCTACACCCGATACGCCACCGCCCGCAGCGTATCGGCGGCGATCTGCATCAATCGCGGCAAGGGCCAGGGCAGATCGATGCCGCCGCGCCTGCGCGCGTCGGCGCCATGTTCGATCTCATCGGCCTGCATCTGTTCCAGCACGGCGCGGGTGCGCTCGTCCTCGGGCGGCAATCGCGTCAGATGTTCGCCCAGATGACTCTCGACCTGGCGCTCGGTCTCGACCACGAATCCCAGACTCAGGCGATCGCCGATCAGACCGGCGCTGGCACCGATGGCAAATGCGCCGGCGTACCAGAAGGGGTTGACCACGCTCGGGTGGCTGCCAAGTTCATGCAGACGGGCCTCGCACCAGGCCAGATGGTCGCCTTCCTCGCGCGCCGCCTGGGTCAAGTGCGCGGCGACCTCTGGATCACGCGCCACCGCCGCCTGGCCGTAGTACAGCGCCTGGGCGCAGACCTCGCCGGCGTGATTGATGCGCATCAGGCCAGCCACATGGCGCCGATCCTGCTCGCTGAGTTCCACCCGCGGATGCGCATCGCCCGGACTTGTCCGATCAGGCGCTTCCGCGGGTGCCAGCACCGTGCGCATGGCACGATCGGCTTCCGCCAGCCATCGATCCAGCGTGGACAGCTGCCGCAGCGGGCGAGTGTTGCTGTTCATCTCAATCCATCTCCAGTTGATCGGCCAAGCATGCCAGCGGATGGCGCACGGGAATCGTGAGCCCGCGTGCCGAGATACGTTCGGACAGATGCAGCGCGCAGCCGACATTGGTCGTGACAAGTACATCCAACTTCAATGCCAGCACGGCATCAATGATCGGCTCGGCCAAGGCATCGGCAGTGTCCGGATGCGCCAGCAGATGCGGGCCCGCCGCGCCGCAACATCCCAGGCCGGCACTGATCGCCTGCACCTGGGCGCCGGGAAGCAGCGCCAACACCGCGGCACTGGCAGCGGCATCTCCGACCCCGTTGCGATGCGTGCAGGGTGCGTACCAGCCGATCCGCTGCGGTGTCGACCGCAAGCGCAGGTGGGCTGTGCAGGGGTGATCGAGCAGCCAGCGACAGGCTTCCACCACGGCAATCCCGTCACTGGCCTGCTTCAGGCTGGCCATGCAACCGCTGTCGAGGGCGACGATGGCGCGAGTGCCCGCCTGCGACCAGATCCGCCGATTGTGCTGTGTCAACGCTGCGGCTTTGGCAAAGTCCCCTCGGTGCCTGGGCAAGGCCCCACAGCAAGACTGGCCAGCCAATAGCGCCATTGGCGCCGACACGACCCTGGCTATCCGGAGCAGCGCATCCTGAGCCTCGCGCTCAAAGGACTGCGCCACGCAGCCGCCAAAGAGCACGGTCTGGCCCGATGGCGCAGCGCTCGCGGGAAGCGGCATGCGCGCTCGCAGCAGCCAGCGCGCGCGGCGGCCCAGGCGCCGGGTCAGCGCCGGCCACAGGCGCGCCAGTGCACCGCCCATGCCCAATGCCCGTGCCAGCCACCGAGGCCTGGTCAGAACCAGATTCCGCCAACGCGAGCCAGAGCCGGGCCCTGTCAGTGCCCGCGCCGATTCGATGATCTCGCCGTAGCGCACCTGGGCCGGGCACACGGCCTCGCAGGCGCGGCATTGCAGGCAGGTGTCGAATGCCGCCACCACCGAATCGTCCACCGCCAGGTCCGGTTGCAGTTGTCGCGCCAGCGCAATCCGCCCGCGCGGCGAACGACTTTCCAGTCCGCTCAGCTGAAAGGTCGGGCAATGGGGCAGGCACAGCCCGCACATCACGCATTCGTCCGCCAGCTCGCGCAATCGACTGGGCTGATCCGGCAGGGCTGTGGTGGCGTCGTTCACTGCGCTAGTATGCCGCGCCGCCCCGCTCGTGTAGGCCCAGACTTGTCTGGACGCTCCTGACGATGCGGTGAAGAAGCATTCAGACAGGTCTGGACCCGCAAGAGCGCCCGCCTACAGTCCCCGACCGGCTCGCTGCTGACCGGAAACTGAGCAGATAGCCAACCAACTTCATCCTGGGGGCTTGCGCGCTCTCCAATGCCCATCTAAACTTGTCGGTCTTTGTAAGGCAAGGTCCAGGGAAGGTCCCCATGATGACGGTAAGCGCGAAATCGGAAACCGTGAAACGTGATTGGTTTCTGGTGGATGCCACGGGCAAGACGCTGGGCCGGCTGTGCACGGAACTCGCACGGCGCCTGCGCGGCAAGCACAAGGCAATCTACACCCCGCACGTCGACACCGGCGATTACCTCGTGGTGATCAATGCCGACAAGATCCACGTGACGGGCAACAAGTTGAACGACAAGCTGTATCACCGTGTTACCGGCTACATCGGCAACATCAAGACGATACCGCTGAAGAACATGATGGCAACGCACCCGGAGCGCGCGATCGAGATCGCCGTCAAGGGCATGCTGCCGAAAGGCCCACTGGGCCGTGATATGTACCGCAAGCTGAAGGTGTACGCCGGTGCCGAGCATCCGCACAGCGCCCAGCAGCCCGCGGTTCTCGACATCGGATAAGGATTCGTCATGGCGATTACGCAGTACTACGGCACCGGCCGCCGCAAGTCTTCCGCAGCACGCGTGTTCCTGCGCCCCGGCAAGGGCCAGATCACCGTCAACGACAAGACCCTGGACCAGTTCTTCGGCCGCGAGACCGCCCGTATGGTCGTCAAGCAGCCGCTGGAACTCACCCAGCTGAGCGAGCGCTTCGACGTGCTGGTCACGGTTGAAGGTGGCGGCATGACCGGCCAGTCCGGCGCCATCCGCCTCGGCCTGTCCCGCGCCCTGGTCGAATACGACGAGAACCTGCGCAGCGATCTGCGCCGCGCGGGCTTCCTCACCCGCGACGCCCGCGAAGTGGAGCGCAAGAAGGTCGGCCTGCACAAAGCCCGCCGCGCGACCCAGTACAGCAAGCGCTAATCGTCACACCGACGATCCGTGCTTTGGAGTTATTGGGAGATCGTCCAATGGTAGGACTACGGACTCTGACTCCGTCAATCTAGGTTCGAATCCTAGTCTCCCAGCCATAACAAGAAAGGCCGCCTCCGGGCGGCCTTTCTTGTTATGGCTGGGAGACTAGGTGAGACCGACGACAGGTTCGACACCGAAGGCAGGATGCCGGAGGTGCGCGAGCACGGCGCGTAGCGCCGAGCGCAGTCCGTAGGATCGTGGCCATGGATGGCCGCGACAATCCTGGTCTCCGGCCTTGCCGCGCACGGAACGGGCCGCCTCCGGGCGGTTCGCAACTGCTCTGGAGGGCGCCGCGCTGCGGCGCCGCCTTGCCGTGCTTTCAGATCAAGAGCGCTCGCTCGTGCGTGTGCCTTCTCTTCAGTTGCGATCGACGTTCTCGCTGCCCGTGCCAGCTATGATCGGGATCCTTTTCCATAGTCGTGGTCGTGCGGGCGCTGGCTCGGTCTGGCATCAGACGGGCGCCGCGTGAGTGATCATGGCTGCATCAGACGGAGACAGCCGCGTGACCCACAAGACCCCGACCATCATCTACACCCTAACTGACGAGGCGCCCTTGCTGGCGACTCACGCTTTTCTGCCGATCATCCGCAGCTTCACGGCAGCGGCGGGGATTGCGGTCGAGGATCGTGACATCTCGCTGGCCGCGCGCATTCTGGCGGTCTTTCCTGACTACTTGACCGAGGCTCAGCGTGTGCCGGACACGCTGTCCGAACTCGGGCGACTGACGCTGGAGCCCGACACCAACATCATCAAGCTGCCGAACATCAGTGCCTCGGTGCATCAGCTGATGAGTGCGATCAAGGAGCTGCAGTCCCAGGGTTACGCCATCCCCGATTACCCGGAGGATCCGAAGACCGATGAGGAAAAGGCCATCCGCGCCCGCTATGCGCGCTGTCTGGGCAGTGCCGTGAACCCGGTGCTGCGCGAAGGCAATTCTGATCGACGCGCGCCGTTGGCGGTGAAGAACTATGCCCGCAAGCACCCGCACAGCATGGGCGAGTGGAGTCAGGCCTCTCGCACCCATGTGGCCACCATGCGGGGCGGCGATTTCTACCATGGCGAGAAATCGATGACCCTGGATCGGGCGCGTGATGTGCGCATGGAACTGCTGACGCGCAGTGGCCAGACCGTGGTGCTGAAGCCCAAGGTTGCGCTGCTGGCAGGCGAGATCATCGACAGCATGTTCATGAGCAAGAAGGCGCTGACGGCTTTCTACGAGCAGGAAATGGAAGACGCGCGCAAGACCGGTCTGATGTTCTCGCTGCATGTCAAGGCCACCATGATGAAGGTCTCGCACCCGATCGTCTTCGGGCATGCGGTCAAGGTGTTCTACAAGCAGGCCTTCGAGAAGCATGGCAAGCGTTTCGACGAGCTGGGAGTGAACGTCAACAACGGCCTGGTCAATCTGTACGACAAGATCGCCACCTTGCCGGCCACCGAGCGCGAGGAAATCACCCGCGATCTGCATGCCTGCCATGAGCACCGCCCGGAGCTGGCGATGGTCGACTCAGCCCGCGGCATCAGCAATCTGCATGCGCCGAACGACGTCATCGTCGATGCCTCGATGCCAGCCATGATCCGCGCCGGCGGCAAGATGTGGGGCGCCGACGGCCGCCCGAAGGACACCAAGGCGGTGATCCCGGAAAGCACCTTCGCCCGCATCTATCAGGAGGTCATCAACTTCTGCAAGACCAACGGCAATTTCGACCCGGTGACCATGGGTACCGTGCCGAACGTGGGTTTGATGGCGCAGCAAGCCGAGGAGTACGGCTCGCACGACAAGACCTTCGAGATCGCCGAAGCAGGCGAAGCGCGGATCGTCGACATCGACAGCGGTGAGGTGCTTTTGGTGCAGCAGGTAGAGGCGGGCGATATCTGGCGCATGTGCCAGTGCAAGGACGCGCCGGTGCGCGACTGGGTCAAGCTGGCTGTCACCCGCGCCCGCAATTCCGGTATGCCGGCGCTGTTCTGGCTGGACCCGTACCGTCCGCACGAGGCCGAGCTGATCAAGAAGGTGCAGACCTACCTCAAGGATCACGACACCACGGGTCTGGACATCCAGATCATGTCGCAGGTGCGGGCCATGCGCTACACGCTGGAGCGCGTGGTGCGCGGGCTCGACACGATCTCGGTCACCGGCAACATCCTGCGCGATTACCTCACCGATCTGTTCCCGATCATGGAACTCGGCACCAGCGCCAAGATGCTGTCGATCGTGCCGCTGATGGCCGGTGGCGGCATGTACGAGACCGGGGCCGGCGGTTCGGCGCCCAAGCATGTCCAGCAATTGATGGAAGAGAATCATCTGCGCTGGGATTCGCTGGGCGAGTTTCTGGCGCTGGCGGTTTCGCTCGAAGATCTGGGTTTCAAGACCGGCAACGAGCGCGCCAAACTGCTCGCCAAAACGCTGGACGCCGCGACCGGCAAACTGCTGGACAACGACAAGTCACCGTCTCGCCGCACCGGCGAACTCGATAACCGCGGCAGCCAGTTCTACCTGGCCATGTACTGGGCACAGGCGCTGGCCGAGCAGAGCGATGATCCCGATCTGCAGACCAGGTTTGCCCCGCTCGCGGCGGCGCTCAGCGCCAGCGAGGCCCAGATCGTGGAGGAACTGACCAAGGTGCAGGGCCAGCCGGTCGATATCGGGGGCTACTACCGCGTCGACCCGGAAAAATGCGCGGCGGTCATGTGCCCCAGCGCGACGTTCAACGCCGCTCTGGCGGCCTTGCGCGGGTGAGGGATTTCGATGGCAGGCGCCGGGTGATCCGGCGCAGGCCTGGCTCGACGGCACAGGGAGACTCCCGGTCACCCCTGGCGGTGCGCCTATTCGCGCACCGAAAGGGGGCGGGGGCAGGGGGCAGGGGACCCACGTCGCGGCACGGTCAGATCATGCGTCGAGATTGGACCCCTGCCCCCTGCCCCTTTCTTTGTGTTCTGAAAATCAATGGGTTACGACGCTTTTGGTGAGAGAGGGCAAATCGTGTCTCAGCCGCTGACTACCCGCATGTCCCTGTTCGACCGGGCATGGGTCGTGGTTCTGGCCATGGCCGCGTTGCTCATGGCTGCCTTGAATTTCCTGCTGGGTCTGGGTCTGACGTTTTCGGGAGCGAATCGCGGCATGGCCCTGCTTGCAGGCGCGCTGTGCGCACTCGCTCCCTTCGCCCTGGCCGCCATCCTGGGCCGGTTGGCGCACCGCCGCAGCTGGCACTCATTCTTCAAGTCCGCAGCCTATGCGTCCTTGTTGCCCATCTTCTGCGCCTTTTTATCCCTCGGGACTTCTCCGCCAGAACTCCAGGGGCTTTGGCCGGAATCTGCGGAGCAGCCGCTGGACGTGATTGAACTTCGGCCGGAATACGTGGGAATGCCGAAGGACACTGTTGAGCTGCCACCAGACGTCGTGGAGCGGCCGCCGAAGTGAGGCGGGCAGGTCCCGAATGCGGGTGGACTGATGGCTGCAGCGGTGGCAAGGTCGAAAAGTACCGGATTGATTCGCGGCGCCGCCTTGGGGGGTCAGAAGATCAAAAGGCGGCCGCGCAGGCGCGCGTCCCGCCTCAAGGCTGCTTGGCGCCCGCCACCAGGGTCATGAACCCTGCGCAGCGTCGGGATGACATGCGCGGCTCGGAACAAGGGGGCCCGTTGTCTGGCCCCAATCCGTGCATCGCTCGCGCTTCGTTTCACTGGACCACCACCCGATCCGACGCGCTCCTGCCGAAGGTCTCCGGCTGGTACATCTCCTCGGCCTTGGCGGGCGGCACCACGAACTCGCCGGGGGTGGTCGCGCGGGCTTCGTAGCGGTAGCGGTAGACGCCGCCGTAGAGCAGGGCGGTGAAGGCTTCGACCCGGTTGTCGCGCAGGTTCTGGTGTTGGTACCAGGGGCCCCACCACCAGCTGGCGGCGCGGCCGCCGCGTTCAAACGGTCCTGGGTTTCCGGGTGGGGTGGCACTGGGCGTGAGGTCTGGATTGATGACTTCGAGGCCTGCCGGCAGCGGGTCCACCAGGGCCACGTGGTAGCGGTTGGCGGTGGCGACCATGGTCAGTTCGACGGCGATTCGGGCGCCGGCACGGATCTGCCAGCTGCCGTCGGCCAGGCGCTGCACGTCGGCAGGGTTGTCGATGGCTTCATAGCGGCGTTCCACTTCAAAGCCATGCTGGGCGGCGTCCAGCTGCAGCGAGCGCGGGGCGTAGTCCATGCCGATGCGGTAATACAAGCGACCGGGGCCGTCCTTGGCGATCAGCAGCGGCCCGAGCGGGCTGTGCTCGGACAGCCACTGCATGGGCACGTCGATCTGGTGGCGTTCGGTGCTGCGACCGCGGAAGGCGTGCTCGCCGGCAAAATCATTGCCGAGCCAGGTGCGGGCGACGAAGTCAGGCGTGACCGACTCGAAGGTCTGGAAGTAGCGATCCAGCGCCAGCAGCACGAAGACATTGTCCTGGGTGTTGGCCCAGCGCCCCTGCACCCGATGCGCCTGCAGCCCGGACACCAGTTTGGGAATCAGGTCGGAGTCGGGTTGGTCGCCGATCATTGCCTCCAGGATCACCGCATCGGCGCGCCGGTCCGAGTGCAGGATCAGGTGCTCGCCGTCGCTGTAGCTGCTGGCGAAGCTGGCATGGGCGGCGGTCTCGGTGGTGCGGTTCAGCAGGAAACGGCGGATCTGCGCGACTTCGGCAGTCGAGGCCGGATCGCTGGACATCACGCCCAATAGCCAGCCGAGTGACTCGAAGTTGAGCGCGTCGAGACTGCCGGCCTCGGCGATCAGACGGCGCGCGCGCGCCGGGTCGCGATCGCCATCGAGGGCGCGCACGTACAGGCCGTAGGCGATGATGTGGCGGCGGGCGCTGTCTCCGTAATAGCTCGGGATATGCTGCTCAATCTGACGGATGTGCGCCAGAGCCCGTTGCAGAGCTTGCGGCGAGCCGAGATAACCCTTGTCCCGGGCGCGGATCAGCGCATGGGTGGCGTGCAGGCTGATGTACGGCCAGGTTTCCTGGCCGGCACGCCAGAAGGCGAAACTGCCATCGGGGTTCTGCCGGGATTCCAGCAGCTTGAGATCGGCCAGCACGGACTGCTCGATCGCCTCGGGCGTGGCCAGATCCTTGATCTCGAAGGCCTGCAGCAGATCACGCAGCGCGGTGGTGGCAATCACCCGCGAAGCGAGTTGCTCGCTGCACTCGAAGGGATATTGATGCAGATACAGATAGGCATCGGTCAGTGATTGCAGAGCCGTGGACGTGGTCGTGACCGAGAGTCCGCCGAACTGCGGCCACACCGCACCGGGCAGGGCAATGGGTTGTTGGGTGGAGCCCTGGTCGATGACGCCGTAGGTGGCGAAGGCCTCGGTGGTGGCGGGCGTCCACACCGGCAATTGGCCGCTGGCGGCGTCGGCGAAGCCCTGGGTGGCGGCGGCGATCTGGTAACGAGCGGTGCCGGCCTCGTCGGCGGCCATCGGGAAGCGCACTTCGACCCGATCGTTGGCGGGCACCGAAACCGAATAGCCGAGGGCGCCGCTGGACTTGAGATTGCGCGCGTCCAGTGCCAGTTGCACCGACAGCGGCGCGTCGGTCTGGTTCTGCAGGACCACCGGGAACTCGAAGCGGTCACCGAAGTTGAGGAAGCGCGGCGGACTCGGCCGCAGCATCAGCGGCAACCGTGCCGTCAGTTGCGATTCGCCGATGCCAAAATGGCTGGCGCCAGACACGGCCACTGCCATGATCCGGTAACGGGTGAGATTGTCCGGCAACTTGAACTCGGCGCTGACCTGGCCGCGCCCATCGGTCTGCAGTGCGGGCACGAACACCGCCAGCGGATTGAAATCGCTGCGGATGGCGATCGGGCTGCTGTCGCTGCCGCCTCCCGGGGGCGCGGGCGAAGGTGGCGGAGGTGGAGGTGGCGCCATCGGTGCGGCCATTGAGCGCATCATCGGTGCTGCGTCCGCCACCGCCATCGCTACCTCCGGCGGCGCTTCCTCGGGCGCCGCAGACGCGTCGCTGGCCAGACGCACGGTCGGGCGCAAGTGATAGGCGCGCAGGCCGGCATCCCGGAGCTGATAGAACAGATCCATTGGATCGGCCAGCTCATAGCCGCCCATCGCGAGTATCGCTTCGTCGACCACCACCAGGGCGATTTCGGCGTCGGCCACGGGCTTGCGGTCCGCACCACGCACCGTCAATGACACGCGCGTCTGTGCCCCGGGCGCCAGCGCCGATTGCGCCGGTTGTACGTCCACATCGAGACGTCGTTCGGCGGTCGACAGCTTGAGCATGAGATCGCCGACGGCCTGTGCCGGGCGTGGTGGAGACTTGGCGGTTTCATCGCCGGCGCGCGGGCTGTTGCCGACCACCATCACCGACAGCTCCACATTCGGCAGCCACTCGCTCTTGATCGGAATCTCCAGCGTGTGACTGCTGCCTTCCAGCTTGAACTGGCGCTGTTCGAGCACGCCGTGGCGGCCGAGCGTGAGCAGGCCGTAGCCATCGGTGAAGGGCGCCTGCACCAGGATCCGTGCGGTGTCGCCTGGGGCGTATTGATCCCGGTCCGGGATGAACTGCAGTTCCTCCAGATCGACGTTGTCTACCGGTGGCCTCTGGCCGCCACTGACCCAGCGCAGGATCTGGCTGACGTTGTGCCGGCCGGCGGCATCGGTGGTGACGGCCGTGATCCGGTACTGGCCGCCCTGGGTGGTGTCCAGCTGGCACTGCGCCAGTCCCTGAGCGTCGCTGCGCAGCTCGCAGCGCTGCGGATCTCGCAGCACTTCCTGATACTCACCGGCCTTGTAGAGCCAATCCACGCGACCAGTTTCGACCGTGACCGGGCGGTCGCCCACGGCCTTGCCTTCGAGGTCGACCACGATCAGGTCCAGACGCAGCGGCTGGCCACGTTCGACGAAATAGCCATCGGTCTTCATGCCCACGTAGACGGCGGCCGGATGCACCAGCGTATTGGCATGCGCCGTCCAGGTCTGGCGATTGACGTCCTGCACGTTGCTTTCGGCGGTGATGGTCAGCGGTCGCGGCAGCTGGTAGCGATCCAGCACGATGGCCAGATCGTGGTGGCCACTGGCATCGGTCTGTCCGCTGAACTGGATGCTGGTGCTGGGGCCCGTCTCCGGGCTCTGGCGCCACCACAGGCTCTGGATGCCGAAGCTGTAGTCGCTCTGATTGGGCGGGTTGTAGTTGGCGATGGCGGCGTTGACGGTCCAGGATACCGGGGCGCCGGGCAGGGCGCCGCCCGCGTAATACTGCGCTGAAGTCCGCGCCTGCAGCAGCTCGCCGGCAAACACCGTGGCCTCGATGAACTGGGTGTCGACGGCGAATTCCGGCGTGCGGAATTCCTGAATCTGGAAGGCGTGCTGGAACTCGGCGCCGTCCAGTCCGTCGCCGTCCTGCAGTTGCAGACGGACGCGGGCGCTGCCCAGGTTGGGCGTGCCCGGCAGCTTGAAATCGAGCGCAAAACCGCCCAGGGCGCCGAGCTTGGAATCGCCTTCGGTCAGGGTGTTGCCGCGCGAGTCGAACACGCTGTAGCGCACCAGGCCGCCGGCCTTGGGCAGGCCGAGGCCGCCATCGGGGCGATTCTCGATCTGGCGTAGCCAGCCCTTGAGATGGACTTCCTCGCCCGGCTTGTACAGGCCGCGGTCGTCGAACACATGCCAGCGCCATTGATCCTGGCTGGGGCGCTGCTGCCAGTCACCCCAGCCGCGGTAGTTCGGGTTCTCGGGCAGGAAGGACAGATCCTCGCCGAGGCGAGCTTCCAGGCGGGCGCTGTCCGGCTGGCCCTGGGTCTGCCGCTCCGGCAAGTCCAGTCTGGCCAGTCCGGCGGCGTCGGTATCGGCCTGGTTTGTGGTCGGCAGCAGACGCAGGCTGACGCCCGGCAGGGGCTGGCCGTCGCTGAGCCGGGTCGCCCAGGCGCGCAGCTGTCGGTTGTCGAGGACTGCATCGAGGCCGATCCCAGTCACCTGCAGCCACACGGCAGTGCCGGGACTGTAGTCGGACAGGCGCGCTTCTCCGAGGGCCTTGGCGGGCGTGAGTTCAACCACCAGATGGCCATGCGCCGACTTCAGCCAGGGCTGCAACTCCAGCGTGGTCGCGGTCAGGGTTTCCATCGTGGCGTCGATGTCCAGGGTCTGCTCCGCCAGCAGCTGTCCGGGCAGGCGCCGCGGCTGCTGCCGGTCGTTCTTCCATTCGCGATCAGCCGATTGCAGATAGGCAGGCCAGTCGCCCGGCTGCACCTTGAACACGCGCAAGCTGATCTGGCTGAGGTTGATCGAGTGGAAGACGAAACGCGGCGGTCCCTGAGGATCCACCGTGATCAGGCCATCGCCCGGGGCCAGCAGCACGGCCGGGCTGGCGCCGACCTTGAACTCGAACCGGCGCTCGCCGCTGAGCGACTGTCCGTGTACATCGCGCAGTTGCGCGGCCAGTTCCACCTGATAGCTGCGCAAGCCGGGTTTGTAGCCGTCGATGCTGATGAAGTTGCCAGTGCCGCGAATGGTGGCGCCGTCAAAGGTCGGCTTGACCCGGACCAGTGCCTCGAGGTCCTGGTCTTCGGCCAGCGCATTGCTCAGGCGCAGGCTGAAGTTGTCGTTGGGACCGCAGTCGCCACGCCAGCCACAGCGATGCTCGACCACCGTGAAGGCGCCGAAGGTGGTGAAGCTGAACGCCTGTTCCGCGCCGGTGAGGCGCGGCCCCTCGGCCGACGGCGCGCCCGCGGCCAGTACCACCTTGACCTGGGTGGCGGTCGGCAGTGGCGCTTCCGGTATCACCACCAGCGTGCGCTGCTGATCCTGACTCTGCCACTGTGCGGGCAAGGCGCCTTCGGCCTTGATCTCGGTCTCCTTCGCCAGGCGCAAACGCGGTCCGGGCTTGCCTTTGGCCAACTCCAGCCGAAGGAAGGGCAGCATCGTCGCCGGGTCAATGCGCTGATCGAATCTGAGCCCGATCAAGGGCTGCAGGCGCACGCCAGGACCATTCGGAAACTGGCTCTGCAGTACCGGCGCGGGCGTGCTGAACTGCCAGGCCGTTGCTGCGGCCGGGGGGCTGCCATCGGCGGCGCGCGCGGCCGGGTCCAGCTGCAGGCGGAACTCAGTCGCCATCGGCAGGCGCGCGGCCTCGGGTTCGAACAGCAGCGTGCGCGTACCCACCCAGCGCCACTGTCCGGGTACCGCGGGCAGCATCTTCAACGGCACGCCGGTGGCGACACTGTCGTCCTGGCTGGTCACCGCGATCATGGGTCTATCGAAACTAATGCTGACCTGGCCGGCGATGCCGACTTCGCCTTCGGGACCGTAGCGCAGCACCTCGAAGGGCCCCTGGGGGGCGGCCGCCTGCGGTCGCTCGCGCTGCTCGGCCGGCGGGAAAGGATCCTGTACCGTCACACCGGTGCGCGGCGGCGGCTGGCTGCCGGCGCGCAACGCAAAATCCTTGCGGTCGTCGGCTTCGGCCTGCAAGGGCTGCAAACGGTCCAGCAAGGCCCGCGCCGTGGCGTCCGGCAGTGGTTGGGCGTCGGCCAGCGGCGGTCGTTGATACGACTGTTCCGGCGGCTGGCCATCGCGGACGCTGCCGGGGAAGCCGTCCAGATGCTGCAGATCGGCGGGAATGCCCAGATGGCTGCTGCCCGTATCGCTTGGCTGACTCATGCTCTGTCCCTGGCTGCTGTCGCAAAGGCTGGCAACGAGGCCGATGATCAGGATCTGCCGCATCCAGCCCATGGGTCTAGGGATCATGCGTCCGGCTCCACGTCAGTGCAGGGGGCAGTGTAGCCCGGCTGCTGGTCGAGTTGAGCGATCAGGCGTTGGGGCTCAACACGAATGCGGACACTGCTGTTGTCACCAGCCCGGTCACTGGTTTTCTGAAACTGCAGATCGGTCGCCCGGTCAGCGCGGAGGAACTCAAGGCGCTGGACCAGTGATGACGGATCACCGGATCAGAATGGGGTGAATCAGAGCCCTTCGAAGCCGTCCGCAAACAGCGGTGTCGCAGCGCTCGCCAAGCCGGCAATCTCGGCCACGACGGCCACATTGGTCTTCAGGATCGCCGCGCCCATGGTCAATGCGTTAGGGCCCATGTTGGCGGGTGTGTCAGTGCTGCGGTGGTAGTGCGGGTAGATATCCCAGTCGTTCTCGATCGCCAGCACCGCCCGCGCGCCGGCGTTGAGATAGGGCACGTGGTCGGAACCGAAAGGATTGGTACTGGTGATCACCGCCAGCTCCGGCACATAGGTGGCGGCTGCGGCGCCGATCTGGGTCAGGTAGGCACTGTGGCTGGCGGAGGTCTCGTACAGGGCTTCCAGATTGGCGTCGGCGCTGTAACCGATCATGTCCATGATCACCACCGCATCGACGCTGGTCAGCAGTCCGGCCTGAATCAGCGACTGCACATGGGCGGCGCTGCCGCGCAGTCCCTGTTCCTCGCCGGCGTAGCACATGAACAGGATGCTGCGGGCGGGCTGCGAGGGCAGCAGCGCCCGCGCCATTTCAATGACCCCGGCACAGCCGCTGGCATTGTCCTCGGCGCCCGGGGTGTTGACCGTCGAGGTGGAGCTGCTGTTGCGCGAATCGTAATGCGCACCGACGATCAGCCAGCGATCCGGTTGACTGCTGCCGATCCAGGCGCCGGTGACGTTGTAGCGCGTGATCGTTCCGCCGCCGGCGCCGTTCATGGTGAAGGCCTGCAATCCGTCGCCGAGCCCGAGCGCCGTGAAGCGGTCACGGATCCAGTCGCGCGCGGCATCCAGCGAGGTCGTACCGTAGCTCGATCGATCCCAGCCCGCCAGGGTCTGCACATCGCTGAACCAGCGCGCGGCATCAATGCGATCGACCACCTGTTGCACTTCGGGGTTGGCCGCGCCTCTGAATCCCTGTGAATCCAGGCGGTATTGCCGAGCCAGAACGGTGTTTGGCTGCACCGGCTGCCAGGCGTGTGAATCCGCCAGTGGCAGCGATTGCCGCTGCTCGGCGGGCACCTCGCGCAGCTCCCAGCGACCGCCGCTGGCGAGCAGCCTCCCGGCTTCCGGTGAATGCTCGCTGCAGCCACGGGCGCGCAGCATCAGATCCGCTGGATCGACCTCGTCGAAACGGGAGAGGACGGTGAGCGAGCCGAGTTCGCGGGCCAGCGCATCCGTCGGCCCGATGATCACCATCTGCAGGCCCATCTCCAGCCACCAGCCATCGCCCGGAATCTGCTTCAGACGCTCAACCTGCGCCGCCTGCGCATGCGAGATGTCGACCACCGTCAGCACCTCTGCGGTGGCGATGGGAGAGACCAGCAAGAGCAGGCTGAGCGACAGTTTCATCCAGGTGCCATGGCAGGTTTGGAAGGCAAGGGGGACAAGTTTCGTGACCGCGACGCTGACCTTCGCAGACGCTTTCCGCGAGGCAGCTCACCCAGATTGTTCGGAGGATAGCTGGTCTGGCGCCTCGCCGGCGCCCGCCTGGAAGACTCGATGGGTGTGCCTATCGAACTTTGGTGGCCCGGCAACTCCTACGCCACCAACGGCAGACCGCGGCCGAGTTCGGGCGCGCTGGATTGGAATTTCCACGCGCAGCTATGGGAGACTCCGCGCCGAATTGACAATTGTGACAAATTCTTCGTGACCCTGAATCTGACGGCATTGTGCTACCTGCGAGCCTGGGAGAACGATCTGGCGATCACCGATGGTCTGGCCCGACGGGATCAGCTGCAGGCACTTGGGCTGGACTATTCGCTGGCCAGTCTGGCGCGCATCGATGGTTGGCTGACGGGCGCCCGTACCAGCAGTCCTTTTTCCTTCGACCAGCTCCTGGCCGATCGCGGGCTGCAGAACACGCTGCACCTGTTGGCCTTCTATGCGGGTGAAGTTGTTGCCCGTGCTCTCGGGCGACATCCCGAATGGCACGATGCCGCCGCCGAGGTCATGCGCGATGAGGACCCCCTGCGCCTGTTGCGCGGCTTTCGGGCCAGCGCCGTGTGCCACTACGCCGGTGCCGGGACCGATGGCGAGTGGTTTGCGCCGCTGGAGCCGATCATCGATCGCTTGTTTGCCAACACCGGGGATGCCAGCCTGGCAGCGTTGGCTGCCGGCCTGGTGGCCGGGCACGCCACGCAGCTCCGATCCGATGAGCCGCTCCCGGCCCTGCCGGACCCTGGTTGGCCGATCGGGCTGTCGGGCCAGATGCCCCGGCTGGAGGAGCATGAGCTCCAGGCCTTGATTCCGAGGACACCGGTTTGGGTGTCTTTCCACGATGACCCGCTGGGCTATCTGTACGCCAACGCCGAGACGCTGCTGCGCGGGCGGCGGGTAGTCTGGGCGGCGGTGGTGCAGGCCAACAACGATCTGTTCAAGCCCAAGTTCATCTTTGCGGCACCTGGCGATGTGGTCTACGACCCGGCCGGGCGCGCCGATGGCCGACAGCTCCATGAAGTTGCCCGCCTGCTGGCGCAGCAGAAGTCCGGCGAACCCACGGATCCGGATCTGGCACGTTATGCCCGACATCTGCGCGCCGAGACCACGCGGGTGTTTGGCGAGGACGTGTCGTCGTCGGTCCTGCCTTATCCGCTCAAGGTGTCGACCACCAGTTTCGACCAGTTGCAGCTGCCCGACGGCATGCTCAGCATGGCGACCCTGCCGGTATTGATTGACGAGCGCTGTCCTGGTGCGGTGTTGCCCTTGCCGCAGTCGCTGTGGCCGGAAGCGCTGCGCGAGGACTGGCTAGCCGCCGGCGAGCGGCGGCACGGTTTCCGCTTCGATCCGCGGGCTGCACACCGCGAACTGGTCAAGGAAGCCGAGCGCCAGCGTGAGGCCGATGCGTGGCCGGATCCGGCGACCCAGCTGTACGAGGAGGGGCTGCTGCATTTTCACGGACGTCGAGGGCTGGCCCGCGATCTGACGAAGGCACGCGAATGCTGGGAAGCGGCGGCGAAGATCGGTGAGGGCCACCCGCTGGCCATCAACAATCTGGCCTTGATCTACGGTGAGGGCCTGGGTGTGCCGGTGGACACCGCGCGCGAGCTGCAACTGCTGACGCGTATTGCCCAGCGTGGCGTGGCCATCGGCCAGCTCAACCTGGGCAAATTCCATCTGCGCGCCGAAGCGTACGCGCAGGCACGGATCTGGCTGCGGCGGGCGGCCGACCAGGGGGAGGTCGAAGCCCTCGATCTGCTCAACACCTATTCCAGGGCCATGAGCAAGTCCAACGGTGGCGGAGTGCTCAGCCGCCTGTTCTCGCTGATTCGCCGCTGACCAGGAAGACTTGCCATGAACACCCATACCCACACCGGTGCCGAGCCGCCGCCGCGCATCAGCCGCGATGAACTGTTCCAGGATTTCTTCAAGCGCCCCACCCACGGCGTGCGCGATCTCTTGCCCCGCTACGACGGCGATCCCGGAGAGCTGAGCGACCGCCTGGTCGCCGCCATCGGCAAACAGGATTCGGCCACCAAGCGCGCTTTCGTCAGTCTGGTGGTGCTGTGGCTGGGGCGACACGAAGGCCTGCCGACCCTGATGGATGCGATGCAGGACGATGAGGCGCGGGTGTTCGTGCTCGACGAATTGCGCCGCAATCGGCAGTTCGTGCTCGGGGCCGACGGTCGCTTTCAGGGCCTGGCGTTGACGATTGCCGATCTGGTGCAGGCGCTGGTACCGGCGCTGCGAGCACCGGAGCTGCCCGGGGCCGACTGGGCGCGGCGCTATTGCATCGAGCACGCCTTCGATCTGGCCGCCCCGCATCTGTGCACTCTGTTCGACCATCCGAAGCTGAAGGTCGCGGAGCAGGTCATTGAAGCCTTTGCCCAGCACGATCGGGACGATGGCCTGGTCGAGGCACTGCGCACCCAGCTGATGGCGCCCGCGGTCGACGAAACCCAGAAGGAAGCCGGTCGCTTGACCACGCTCTCTCATCTGCTGGGGAGCTGGGCGCGGCGCTGCCTGAGGCCGGATCTGAAGCAGCGTCTGGGCACTGCCTGCGTCGACATCATCAAGGACGCGCTGGCCTCGGATCAGGTCAATGAGCGGCTCTGGCCGAAGTCGCAGAACCGACCGCCGGCCGAGCCCCTGCTGGCCGCGATCGCCATCTGCAGGCCACCCGGCGCCGAAGCCCTGTTGCGCTCGATGCTGGTCGATGGCCGCCTGCTCGCCGTCCTGCGAGCCAGCGCCCTGTGTGCGGCACAGGATCTGCTCGGCGCGGCACCGCCGGAGCGGGCCGAGGTGATCCGGGACCTGTTCGCCAACGACGCGCCCATGCGCGCCGATAGCCAATTGCTGGAGGCGTTGGACCAGCGCCAACTGATCAGCACTGACGAGTTCCTGGCTGGCTTGTCCTGTCCGGCCTGGGCCGCGGCCCTGATC
Source organism: Rhodanobacteraceae bacterium (assembly GCA_024234055.1). Taxonomy (NCBI): domain Bacteria; kingdom Pseudomonadati; phylum Pseudomonadota; class Gammaproteobacteria; order Lysobacterales; family Rhodanobacteraceae; species Rhodanobacteraceae bacterium. The sequence goes on along the minus strand of JACKOW010000008.1, from coordinate 118,252 downwards.
TACCTGCTGGAGAATCGCGCCGACGATCGGCTGCAGAGCAGCGCCCTGGGCGAGGCCTTGATTGGCGCCTTGCCCGGGCTGCTGGCGCAGGTCGGGCGGGCACCGAATGCCAGCGAAGCCGTATTGCGCAATCTGGGCCAGCCTGCGCACCGGGCGCGCCATGAGTCGCAGGTGCGTGATGCCCTGCACACCGCACTGGAGCGCCTTGGCCCGACCCAGCCGGACAACCGCGAGCTGCGCTCCAGACTGATGCAGCAACTGGCGCGTTTTGGCGAACTGCAGCGCCTGGATCTGGACGCATTGCCGCCCTGGGAGGCCATGGCGGCCCATTGGGCCCGCGCCGGCATCGACCTCAAGCGTGTGGCAGCGGTGTTGCACGCTGAAGGCCTGATCGCGCCCGTGAGCGAGGATCAGCTGGCGGCGCTGGACACACTCGACACCGAGTACGAGCACCCCTTGATCGAGCTGTGCAGTCTGGGCGGCCGGCCCTGGCACCAGCAGATCCTGGTCGATAGCGGCTACGAGCACGCCCACGACCGCCTGTTCGGGGATCTGGCCAAGCTGGTGGTCCCGCCTTTGCCGATCGAGGAGCTGCGGCAATCCGGGTCCATGACTTTCACCGAGATTTCCCCGAACGCAGCGGACTTGGCCCGCCAGCCGGGCAGCGGCTACGGCGAGAACTTCGCGCTGCTCGAAGGCGTGCCGTTGATGAGCACCGAAGGCAGCCGCCAGCAGGTGCATTTTCGCTGCGGCGATCAGCGGCAGCGTTTCGTCGTCTATCCGAAATCCAGCTGGATGGATGCCGATTCGGTGCTGGTCGCGATCAATGCCTTGCTGGCCCAGCTGGGTCGGCCCGAGCGCGTCCATCGCTTTCCGCACTTTGCCGACTGGGGCTATGAGGCCGCGCTGTATTGGGCCGGCGATGCCGCTGCATTCGAGCGCGCGCGAGTGCAATTGCGATTGCCCGTGGACGGCCCGGACAGGCTGAGCCCAGGCGAGGGACTGGCCAGCGTGCTGTTGCCGGACGAGCCCATCGCGCCAGCAGCACCGGTGCACCTGTATGCGTGGACCCTGAGTATTCCGCGGGCAAGCGGGGCCTGACCTCAGGCCAGTCGTCGCCGGGGGCTGGCTGCCGGTGCGCCCTTCGGCTTCCGGGTAGGCACGCTACTCCGCCCGCAAGGCCTCGGCCGCGCCGACGCAGCCGCTCTATCGGTCCTACTCGGCTCGAAGTGCTTCGACAGGGTCAACGCGCCCGGCCCGTCTGGCCGGCAGCCAGCTCGCCAACGCAGCGGTGCCGAGCAAGGTCAGAGTCGCCGCCAGCAGCGCCGTCGGATCCGTGGCGGTGACACCGTAGAGATAGGCGCGCAACACCGGCGCAGCCACCGCGTAAAGCACGAAGCCCATCAGCACCCCGCCCAGCGTCAGCACCAACCCCTGGCGCGCGACCCACCAAGCGACCTGCCTGGGGTCGGCGCCCAGCGTCAGCCGAACGCCGAACTCGCGGGTGCGCAGGGCGACCATGTAGGCCATCACGCCGTAGAGCCCGATGGCACCCAGCAGCAGGACGACGATGGCGGCGCTGGTCATCAACGTGAGCATCAGCGTCAGACGCGCGGTAGATGCCCTGAGCGTTTCGCGCAGGGTCTCGACCGCGAAGACGGGTACGCTCGGATCCATCTCGCGCAGGATCTGCCGGATGGCAGGTACGACAGTATCGAAGGGTCCACCGGCCCTGACGATCAGAGCCATGTTCCGTGGTGCACCCGCTTCCAGACTGGCATCGCCGGCTACCACCGGCGGTCGGTAGACCAGAGCGGTCGGCTCCTGGGTCAGATCGCGGTCGCGCACGTCACCGACGACCCCGATGACGGTGTAGCTCGGGCCGGATGGTGCAAGCGTCATGCGTTTTCCGACCGCCGCGGACCCGCTGGCATCGCCGAACAGGGTCGCGGCTGCGGTCTGGCTGAGGATGATGTCCTCGCTGGGCTCCAGCGCAGGACGCCCGAAGTCCTTGCCCGCCAGCAGCGGAATCTTCATCGTCGCGAAATAGCCGTCGTCGACCACATTCAGGGGCAGGGAGCGGCGCTCGCCTTCGATCACGAAGGCCCGATCCAGGATCCAGCCGCTGCCGAGCGGTACCTGCTTCGCCAGCGCGGCGGAGCGGACCATGGGCAGCTGGCGAACCCGCTCGACCAACTGCGAGTAGAAGACCAGACCAGCCGCTTCGTCATAGCGCGCGTAAGGCAACTGCGTGCGGATGGTGATGACCTCGTTGCTGTCGAAGCCTGGATGCACCTGAGCCAACTGATGAGCGGTGCGCAACAGCAGGGCCGATCCGACCGACACCATCAGCGCGAGGGCGATCTGCAGCACCGTGATGGCGGCGCGCAGTCGCTGCCGGGCTTTTCCGGTGGATGTCCCCCGCCCGCCATCCTGCAATTGACTGGACAAGACACCGCCGCCCAGTCGAAGGGTCGGGAGCGCGGCGCAGATGAGCACGCCAACCAGGGTCGCCAACGCGATAAAGGCGATGGTCGGCAGCCCCAGGCCCAACTCGGCCAATCGAGGAACATCCGCGGGCCCGAAGGCCACGAGTGCGCGCACCGCAGCAAAGCTCGCAATCACCGCAAGCAAGCCGGCGAACGTGCCCAGAATCAGCGATTCGCCGAGAAAATGACTGGCGATGCGCAGCCGGCCGGCGCCGAGGGCCGCGCGTATGCCCAGCTCCTGCTGGCGACCATCGGCGCGGATCAGCATCAAATTGGCCGCATTGGCCCAGGCGACCAGCAGCACCAGCCCCGCGGCTGCTGCCAGCATCCACAGCGTGCGGGCAATCGGCTGCGTGACCTTTTCCAGCAGCGGAACGACCATCGGTGAAGGTTTCAGGTCGGTCAGCCAGGCGGCTGTCGACTGGCCGGAATCCAGGGTCGGGTAGTTCTCCGCCATTCTCGGCAGGAGTGTGGCCAGTTCGCGCTGGGCCTGCTCGGCGCTGGCGCCGGGGGCAAGGCGGGCCACGGCGCTGAAAGAGAAGTCGCCGACGCTGCTGCTGTCGCTGAACTTGACCGGAAGCCAGATTCGCGTGTCTGCCGTGGGGAAGGAAAAGCGTGCCGGCATCACCCCGACGATCTGGCGCCTCACGCTGTTGACCGTCAAGGTCCTGCCGATGATGTCGGGTGCCGCATGGTAGCGATGACGCCACTCGGACTCGCTCAGGATGACCGCATCGGGCCCACTCCGCAGCTGTTCCTCGGCTGAAAACGAGCGCCCCAGAATGGGTGCAACCTGCAGCAGAGGCATCATCGATGCCGTGACCCAGGTGGCGACGACGCTCTCGGCGACATCGTCGACCCCTTCGCTCCAGACGTTGCTGCTGCCAGTGCGGTACAGGGCGAGGTCATCCAGAGTCTGCGCCGACTGCTGGTAGGTGAAATAGAGTGCTGGCGGTTGCGGGATGCCGAGCTGCTCCGAGGTCTGCAGGCCGACGCTGACCAGGCGATCGGGTTCGCCGTAGGGCAATGGCGCCAGCAGCACGCCATGGACGACGGCGAACATTGCGCCCACCGAGGCCAGGCCCAGAAACAGGCTGAGGATCACCATGACGGTGAAGCCCGGGGTGCGTTTCAGAGATCGCAGGGCGTAACGTAGCGTCATCGATCAGCGGCCTTTACGGTCCACGCCATTCTGAAGGCGCTGAGTGCCGGAATGCCGCATTCAGCCGCTGGCAATTTGCCGGCAGCTTGGGGGTAGTCGCACACATCCGATGGGGCGCTTCGCAGGGCGGACGGCGAATTCCGCTGCGCAGCCATGGTCAAATCGCAGGCTGGCAGCACACGCCTTGATTGGCGCCGCGTTAGCGGGCAGCCTCGCCAGATGGCTCAGCGGAGTTCACCAAGATGACCCCGATTCTCCTGCTGACGGCGTCGGCACTGATTGCAGCGGGCGACACGCCCACGGTCAACGTGCAGCGCGATGAGGGGAGCATCCGCCTTGAGCTCGATCTGGGGCGGGAAGTTCAGCCCTATGCCAGCGGCAGGAGCAGCGATGGCAGCTTGATCCGGACCACGCCAGCCTGGCCCTGGGAATGCTGGATCAGCGATCTTTCCGAGATCCACTGCATTGCCCCCAGAGCCGAAGTGCCGGCGGCCACACCTTTCCGGGTCGAGTTGACGGCACCTTTGTACGACCGTAACGGTGAGCGTCTGGCGGAGCTGGCGCTGGAGGCGGATACCGGCGCCCCGGAGATTCGTCTGGAGACACGATGGGCCGGCATCGAGCCTCGCCTGGTTGCCAGAGCCGACCAGCCGATCGACGCTCAGAGCCTGCAATCGGCACTGCGTATTCGCCCTGAGGGTGATGCTGGCATCGGCGCGGTCACGGTATCGCCGTTGCCAGAAGAACTGCTTCAGGACTACGAACGCGGCAGCGACAATGAGCAGCGGCTGTTCGAGTTGCATCTGGATTCGCTGCAGGCGGGTGCGCGCTACGAGTTGGCTGTCGACGCCGGTGTGCGCAGTCTGGAAGGACCTCTGCCCGGCCTTGGCGATGGCGATCCGATCGCCATCGAGATGCCGGATGCACTTTATCTCGAATTGAACTGTGGGACCTCGATGTGGGAACAGCGACAGCCCCCGTGTGATCCCGGCAAGGGCGCGGCAGTGCGCTTCCACGGTCAACCCGATGAGGCCAGCTTGTCGGCGGCAATCGATGCCTTGAAGACTGCGGGCTTTCAGATCAACGGTGAGTTGGACCGCGTTTGGGGCGGGGGCTACGGTCCGATCCAGTTTCAGTTGAATCTGAACGATCTGAAATCCAGTCAGAGTTACCGCGTGGTGCTGCCGGCGCTGCGCGACAGTCGGGGCAAACCCGCCACGCAGCAATCCGAGCTGACGCTCCAGACCGGCCAGCGCAAGCCGCGCATGACGATGGATCCGTCGGTGGTGCTGGCGCCATCCAACCCGGTGTTGTGGCTCAACGGCGTACGCCGTCCCACCTTGACGCAACTCTGGCTGGATGCTGCTGGCGAGCACCATCAGCAGCGTTCGCGCCCCTGGCGCTGGCGAACACCCGCTGATCCGATCAGTGTTGCCCTGCCGAAACCGCCGGTCGCGCTGACTCGTCGCGGCGGCGTCGAGTGGTTGCGTGCCAACGAGGGTGTGGGCCGGGTCGCGGGCTTGCGCCTGCACGCGCCTTTTGCCGTGCATGCGCTCACCGACCGCAAGCGTACCTGGGTCTGGTTGACGCGTTGGCAGGACGCCAAACCCTTGCCCGATGCCCAGGTGGATGCGGTGCGCATAGGCCGTGATGGCCAGCTGGAGGTGATTGTCGAGGCGGTGCCGAGTGACAGCAGAGGCCTGGCTGAACTGGTGCTCGCCCAACGCCGGTACTGGAACTCGGCCGACAGCACGCCCTGGTTGCGGGCGCGCTTGGGGGCACAGACGGTGTATTTCCCGTTGTCCTTCGCGGAAGGACTGACAGATAGCGGCGACTTTTACTACGGCGCGAATTGGGCTCAGGGCGAGCTGCGGGCTTTCGTGCTGACCGACAAGCCGATCTACAAGCCCGGCGAGCGCGTGCGCTTTCAGGCCTGGGTGCGTCGTCGCGATGGAATCGGAGCGCAGGCACTTGACCTGCCGGCATCGCTGCAGATCGGTGTTCGTGCGGAATCCAGCTACTACGATTCGCCGGTTGGTCAGGAATTCGCTGTCGGCGACGGTGGCATTGTCAGCGGAGAGCTGCAGCTGCCAGCCAACGCCGGCGACGACTACTATGTCTGGGAGATCCACGCCGACGATGATGAAATCGAATCGACCTCGAACTTTCTGATCAGTCGCGGTGAACCACTGACTCTGGCGGTGGATCTGCTGGATGCGCCGATGCAGATCGAGCCCGGCACGTCGACCGAACTGAGCTTTTCGGCCAGATACTTCAGCGGCGGTCCCGCTGCCGGATTGCAAGTCGGCGCTCATGGCATCACCCGGCCCGGATTCACCGATGAAGTGTTCCCGGATTGGCCGGGCTATACCTTTGCCAACGGCAGCAGCGACGCCGAGCATCCGGACAATTGCGCCGACAATGACCGCGAACTGGCCCGCTCGGTGGAATTCGAGGCGGGTTCCAGCGACGGCGAGGGTCGCACCAAGGCGCGGACGGTGGTTTCGCTGGCCTGCGACTTCGGCATCCTCGAAATCGCAGCCCGCGCCGAGTTGCCGGGGCTGGGTGCGGCCTATGGACCGACGCGCCGACTGCCCTTGCGCGCCGATCGTGATTATTTGGGCGTGCGGGTACTGGCCGAAGGCGACGGGCACAAGCGACAGGCTCGCGCGGTGCTGCTGGATGGCGCCGGCAAGGCGCGCGGTGGCGCCAGCGCGGTCCTGCAGATCTCCGAATGGAAAGACGCCCGCTGGCACGCCCTGCAGCCATGCACCCTGCGTGCGGATGGCGAGGACCACTGCGAGTTGCCTGCCGGCCGCAATGTGCGCATCGAGGCGCAGGCGGCTGCAGCGCGACCGGTGACGCTGGACGACTGGGCCTGGGGCTGGTCAGGTCCTGGGCAAGACCAGCTGGCACTGAGCGCCCGATGGGACGGCGAGCGATTGCGCTACCGTGCGGCGCATCCCGGCAGTGGCAGCGCGCTGCTCAGCATCGAGCAGGGCAAGCTGGTGTCGGCGCGCGTGCTCCGCTGGAAAGACGGCCTCATCAGCGGGGAACTGGATGCCTCCGATCTACCCGCGGGCAACTTCGATCTCGGCCTGTTGCTGGCGCCAGCGGCGAATCGCGATACACCACATCCGCAGGCCTCGAGGGCGCGCACTCGCGTGCTCGGCCGCGCCGAGGCCGCCGTTGATCGATTGTCCCTGGTCGCCGTGGGTGACTCCTTCGAGCCCGGACGCCGGCAAGTGCTGCGGATGCACAACCAGGGCAACACCGAGCTGGATGTGGCTCTGACCGTGGTCGATGACGGCCTGAACGCGTTGGCTACCGATATTGATGCCGAGCGCGATCCGCGCGATGGCCTATGGCGGGAAGCGCTCGACAACTTCGAGCCGCTGACGGCCACCAGTGTCAGTCATCTGCAGCAACGCAGCGTGTGGACAGATTTCGAAGTGTCGCCGTATTCGAATCCGGTCGTAGCCGGCGACGAGGATTTCGATACCGACCAGATGGAAACGGTTGAAGTCACCGGTTCGCGGATCATGGCCGATGACGCCTATTTCCAGTCGACGGCCAGCCAGCCCGGACGTCGCGCGCCGGAACTTCGGCAATCCCTGGCCGAGGCGCTGCGTCGTTTCGATCCGGTGGTGCGACGGCAGTTCGCGGCACAGGCGCATTGGCAGTCCGGACTGCGACTGGCGCCGGGCGAGACTCGCGACCTCGAGATCGCCTTGCCCGACAATCTGACCGCCTGGCGCGCCGAGGCCGTCGCCTTCGCCAGCGACGGCCAGGCCGAGCGCCAGCTGCTGACACTCAGGTCCGCGCGGGCACTGGAGGTGCGTCCGAGCCTGCCATCCGTCGTGGTGGCGGGTGACCGCGTGCAGGCCGGCACCAGTATCTACAACGGCCAGGATCAGGCGCTGCAGGCCTCGGTCGAACTGCATTGGCTGGGCCCCGCGCTGCGCCAATCGCTGCAGCGCGATCTGCCACTCGGCGCGCGCGCAACCGGCGCCGTCGACCTCATCGCCAGCACGCCTCAGGCCGGCAGTCTGCAATTGCTGGCGGCCGCCAGCGCCGGAGACGCACGCGACGCCGCCCTGACAACGGCGCTGGTGGCTACGCCCACGCGTATCCGCAGTTCCAGCGACAGCTGGTGGTTGCCCGCGGGACAGGCACAGACGATCGACCTCTCGGCCTATCAGGGTGGCGATAGTCTGCGCCTGCGCATGGGGTTGAATGAGGTGCCGATGCTGTCGCTGTGGTCGCAGCGCATGAGCGCCTATCCCCACCGTTGCTACGAGCAGATCCAGAGCCGCGCATTGGCCGCAACCCTGCTGCGCGAGAGCAGGCCGGATCTGGCGGATTGGGTCGACGAGGAGCTCATCGCCGCGCCCTGGCGCGAGCGTGGAGCCCATCTCGACGGCAATGGCTTGCCGGTGTATTTCGACCCGCAGGTCGAATATGCCGACGATTTTCTGCCGGCCTACAGCGCCTGGATTGCGGCCCGGCTGGTCAAACTGGGACGATCGGCAGCGGCGCTACCGGATGGTTCCCAAGGTGCGATGGTGGCCCATCTTGCTGTCGCTGCGGAGCGAGCAATCGAGCGCAAGGACTGGAGTCTTGCGGCCATGAACCTGCGGTCCTTGCGCATCCTTGGCCAGCCCCGGGAGCAGCTCGAATCGAGCTGGTGGCAGGCGCGGCCCGAGTTTCGGCCGCTGGCGGTTGCAGTGGCGCTGGAATTCCTTGCCGCGCAGCCTGACCCCGAGCGCCGGAAAGCCTTGCTGCAACAGCTCGATGAATGGGAGGCGGGCCGAACCGTCGTCAAGCCACGCAAGGAAGTGAATGGTCCGTTCATCGACCACTCGGCCGCGGCCCATTGCTCGCTGGTGGCAGTGATCGCGGACATGCCCGGCGAACAGGCGCGGGCGCGGCGCTGGTTCGACGGCGTGGCCAGCCAGTATGGCGATGCCGTCGGTAACGACAGTCTGGCGCTGGCCGTGTGTATTGATGCCGGCTTGCGCCTGTCCCGTGCGCTGCAAGGCCAGCGCACGCAGGCCAGCGTGGAGCTGCAGCTGGGCCGCAACCGGCAGATGTTGCGGCTGGACAGCGCGCAGCCGAGGCTGGATCAGCCACTGGAAGCGATGGCGGGCGTCGACAGCCTGCGCCTGATCAGCGATACCGATCTGTACATCGGTCTGGATGCCACGCGGACCATCGACGCCCGCGTGGCCACGGCGCAGCGTATGGGGGTGACCCTGACGCGTACACTGGAGGTGCGCCGCGGTGAGCAATGGGTATCGGCGCCAGCGCGGCTGCAACGTGGCGATTGGGTGCGGGTACGCCTGTTGCTGGACAGCCCGCGCGCGCTGGACATGCTGTCGCTGGAAGAATCCGTGCCCGGCGCGCTGGTGCCGATAGACACCACGCTGCAAGCCGTTGCCGATCCATGGATACGCGCCCAGGACCGCAGCAATCCCTGGTTCTTCGTGCGCCAGCTCGGCCAGCCAGTTTCGCGCTTCTACGCCACCTGGCTGCCGCCGGGCCGGCACGAACTCAGCTACATTGCCGAGGTGCGCTATGCCGGCGAATACGCCTGGCTACCGGCGGTATTGACGCCCATGTACGGTCGTGTTCAACGTGCCGAAACGGCAGCCTCAAGCCTGCGCGTCGACCGATGATCTTGCGTGACCGATGATTCGTCGGCTCAGGAGGCTGGAATCGGCACTCGATACACCGAGCTGATTCCAGCGCCCGGCGGTTCGCATGCTTGGCGCAGTGTGTGAGACTGCGCTCTGCGATTCCGGAGCCACCCTGACCGTGCAGATCGACTCCATCGAGCAACAGATCCATCGGCTGCTGTCGGCGCAGCTGCAGGGCGTCATGGCCACGCAGCAGGACGCGCAGCCCTACACCAGCCTGATGGCCTTCGCCCACACCGACGATCTGCGCTACCTGGTGTTTGCGACCTTCAGGGAAACCCAGAAGCACGCCAACCTCATGAGCAATGCGCTGGTGTCCTTCCTGATCGATGACCGCAGCAATGATCCTGTCGACTATCAACGGGCGACGGCGCTGTCAGTGTTCGGACGGGCGGTGGCCATGGTGGCCGACGAGCGCGCGGCCTATCTGTCACTGTTTCTGGGCAAGCATCCGGGTCTGCAGGACTTCGTCGCATCACCCGATTGCGTGCTGATGCGGGTGGAAGTGAGTTGCTATCGGCTGGTCAGCGAGTTCCAGACGGTGCGGGTGTTGCGCATGGAGTCGCCGCCGCCGACGGTCGATCGTCCATGACTCGTGGTCCGCTGACGGCGTCCGAACGCGCCGAGGTGCATGCACAACTGGCGGCGCTGGAGCGTGCGGGTTTGCCGGTGGCGCAGGCGGTGGGCTTGCTTCGCGGCTCAGCGGCGCAGCAGTCGCGGTGGGCACCGGTGCTGGCAGCGCTGGGCAAGGGCCGGAACCTGGCGCAGGCCACGGTCGGGCTGTTCACGCCGTTGGAAACGGCAGTCTTGCGTGCCGCCATCGAGGCCGGCAGTCCGGCAATTGCGCATGAGCGCCTGGGCGCCGCGGCGGCGGCGCAGGCTCGCCGCAGCAAGCAGATGCGGGCGCGCTTGCTGTTCCCGCTCGCGGTGTTTGCATTGGCACTGTTCCTGTTACCTTTGCCGGCCCTGATCGCCGGGAACATCGGTGGCGGTGCCTATCTGATGCAATCGCTGGGCCGGCTGCTGGCGCTGGCCGGGATCATGGCCGTGCTCCAGTACGCGGCCCGGCGCTACGCCCACGGCTCCGGCGGCTCGGGGCGGGCTGCCCTGGAGTCCTTGGCGCTCAGGCTGCCGGTGCTGGGCGAACTGATGGTGCGGCGCCAGGCGCAGGTATTCTTCGAGAATCTGGCGCTGCTGCTGGGCAGCGGCGTGGCCATGTTCGATGCCGTGCCGGTCGCGGTCGACACGCTGACCGTGGAAGCGGTTCGCGATGACTATGGCCAGCTCTTGCCGCGACTGCAATCCGGGCAGACACTGGCCCAGGCGGTCAGCGCGCTGGCCTATCCGGGCAATTCTGCGGTGGTTGGCATGATCGCCACCGGCGAAGGCAGCGGCGAACTGCCGCAATTGCTGGCGCGCTACGCCCAGGCCGAAGGCAAGCTGGTGGCCGAGCGCACCGATACCCTGGCGACCTGGATTCCGCGTCTGCTGTACGTCGTGCTGGCGGTGTGGATGGCGCAGGGAATCTTCGCGGGCTTCGCGCCGGTGACTCGGCCGGACTATTGATGACCGCGCACGCACACCACCACCATCCGCCGAGTCCCGAGTCCACCAGCCGGGCCTTTGTCATCGGCATCTCGCTGAATCTGATCTATGTCCTGGTCGAGGCGTGGTATGGCTGGAAGACGGGTTCCCTGGCACTGCTGGCCGACGCCGGGCACAACTTCAGTGATGTCATCGGGCTGGTGCTGGCCTGGGCCGGCGCCGCAGCGGCGCGATTGCGCCCCGATGAGCGCCATACCTATGGCTGGAAACGTGCCAGCATCCTGGCGGCCTTCTTCAATGCCTTGCTGTTGCTGATGGCGATGGGTGCGCTCACCTGGGAGGCCTTGCAGCGGCTGACTGTGCCGGCGCCGGTGCCGGGCATGACCCTGATCTGGGTGGCGGGCGTCGGCATTGTCGTCAACACGGCCACGGCGCTGCTGTTCCTGCGCGGGCGCGAGCACGATCTCAACATCCAGGGTGCCTTCCTGCATATGGCGGCCGATGCGCTGGTATCGCTGGGTGTGGTCGTTGCCGGTGTGCTGGTGCTGGCCTTCGGCTGGCAATGGCTGGACCCGCTGCTGAGTCTGGCCATCGCCGTGGTCATCGTGGTCGGCACCTGGGGCCTGTTTCGGCAATCCCTGCATCTGCTCTTCGATGGTGTACCCGATCAGATCGATCTGGCCGAGGTGCGCGGTGCGCTCGAAGCCCTGCCCGGAGTCGAACGCGTGCACGATCTGCACATCTGGGCCATGGGCAGCACCGAGATCGCGCTCACCGCGCACCTGATCCGGCCTGAAGGTCCGCCCGAGGACGATTTCTACCAGCAGGCATCAGCGTTGCTGAATGCCCGCTTCCATATCGATCACATCACCCTGCAGGTCAACCGGGCGCCGTCTGAGGTGGCCTGCGGGCAGTAGGCGAGACGCCCGCCTACCGGCAAACCATTTGCCGCCGGCCCGCGGCGCTATTTGACCGTGCTGATGACGATGTCGACCTTGCCGGCAGCACGCCAGTCGAGCGCGGCGCTCAGGCCCTCCAGATCGCCGGGCGACGCTTGTGCATTGCCGGACTTGGACACACGGGCGCCAATGATCACCCTCGGGAACTGCGCCAGCGACATGCCCGCGATCATGCCCATGGTCTCGTCCAGACGGATCGTGATCGGCAGCTGGCTGGCGGCCAGTCGCTGGATCGCCAACGGCGCCGGCGGCCCGGCCTCGGCGCGGGCGAACACAAACAGCACATCGCTGGGTTGAATGCGGGCGGCCAATTCGGGGGCGATGCTGACGTTGACGTCGATGCCGGCCGCCGTTGCGCTGCTGGCAGGCGCCGCAGATGCGGCAGCTGCAGCGGCCACGGCAGGCGTTCCGGTCGGCATCGCTGGCAGCGCCTGCGGCTCCTTGCCCAGTTGTCGGCGTACCACATTGAGCTGTTCGACCACGGCTGACTGCGCCGGTGTGCCTGGTTCCATCAGTGCCAGCAGCTTTTCCCAGATCGCTTCGGCGGTCTCGGGATCATTGGCCTGCGCCCGCGCCAGGCCCTTCAGGAACAGCGCGTTCTGGTTGTCCGGTTGAACTTTCAGTGCGCGGTCGACCAGTGCTTCCGGTTCGCCAGACAGCGATCGTGGCGACGATGACAGCCCCAGCGCCTCGGCCGCCTCGGCCAGCACATCGGCATCGTCATCGATCAGCGGCAGAGCCTTTGCGTAGGCGGCGCTGGCTTCGGGAAAGCGCTCGATGGCCCGATAGGTGCGGCCAAGCAGCACCCAGCCCTGACCGTCTTCGGGATTGTCCTTCATCTTGGCTGCCAGCGAATCAGCCGCCTTGGCCAGATCCGGGGCATTGCTGGTCGAGGCGCCGCCGGCGGCATCCGGCGCAGCGCTGGCGCTGATACCGGCAAAGGTCAGCGCATGCGGGGTACCGATCTTCTGGTACAGCCACAGCGTGGTCAGCGGAATCAGCAACACCAGGATCAGCGCGGTGGCACGCGCCGCCAGCGTGCTCCGTGCCGGGTTGCTGGACGGGCTGTCGATCAGCGCCAGTGCGGCGGCGCTGAGAGCCTGCTGCCGCGTCTGAAAGCTGGCGTCATCGATCAGCCCGGAGGCATGGGCCGACTTCAAGGCGTCCAGCTGCTCGCGCAGCAGGGCCGTCTGAGTGGCGATGGCACCGGAGCGGGGCTGGCGCAGCAAGGGCCACAGCAGTACCGCCAGCGTGGCCAGGATCAGCAGCGCTGCAAGAAACCAGAAACTGAAACTCACCAATCCTCCTCATCCCGTGCCTGATTGGCAGCCGGGGCCGCGGCGACACCGCGGCGTTTGCGCAAATGGACCACCAGCGCCGTGGCGGCGCCGGCAAGAATCAGAAAAGGGCCAAACCACAGCAGCCAGGTGCCGCTCTTGACCGGTGGCTTGTAGAGCACGAAGTCGCCGTAACGTGCAGTCAGGAAATCCTTGATCTGCGCGTCCGACTGGCCTTCGTTCATCATCCGGAAAATCTCTTCCCGCAACTGCCGGGCGATATCGGCATCGGAATCGGCCAGGGTCTGATTCTGACACTGCAGACAGCGCAACTCGCGCAGCAGATTCTGAAAGCGCACTTCTTCGGCTCGATCCTCGAAGGGCATCGGGTCGATGGCGAATGCGGGCAAGGTCGCGAGCAGCAGCAACAGTGCGAGGCCGAGGCCCCGGACCCAAAGATGGAGCGGGGCAGGGGGCAGGGGGCTGTGGGCACGGGAAGAACAGGTGCTGGCAACGTCCGGAATAGGGTCACGGCCCAACCAGAAAGGGATTCCGGTGGATTCGTGGCCCTCAGCGTCTCGCGACGCGGGGAAGCTCTCTTGCCCCATGCCCCGTGCCCCTGTTCTCTGCATCACTTGTTCCCCGCCAGCATCGGCTTGATGGTGTTTTCGATGTCGTCGACGCTGAGCGGGCCGACCTGTTTGTAGAGCACGGTGCCATCGGCGCCGATGACGAAGGTCTCCGGCGCGCCGTAGACGCCGAAATCAATGCCCAGGCGGCCGTCGAAGTCGGTCAGGATGTCGGCATAGGGATCGCCGAACTGCGCCAGCCAGCGATTGGCGTCCTCGGGAGCGTCCTTCCAGTTGAATCCGATCAGTTTCAGCTCGCCGCGCCTGGCGTATTCCATCAGCACCGGATGCTCGACCCGGCAACTCACGCACCAGCTGGCGAATACGTTGAGCAGATAGGGCTGGCCCAGCAGCGACGCGCGGGTGATCTGGCGCTGTGGATCGGCCAGGGCCGGCGCCGAGAATTCGGGCACGGGCTTGTTTACCAGCGGCGAGGGCACCAGGTGCGGATCCTTGCCGATGCCGCTCCAGAGAATGCCGCCGATGCCGATGAAGACGGCCAGGGGAATCAGCGCACGTGCGTTCATGCGCGCTCCGACGCCTGCACGGCCCCGATCGGCACCACATCGTCGGCGTTGGCCTTCTCCGACTCCCGGGTCACCACGGTTTGCCGCAAGCGACGTTCGGTGGCCGCAATCAGACCGCCCAGCATCATCAGCAGCGCGCCCAGCCAGACCCAGCGGATCATCGGCTTGTAGTACAGACGCACGGCCCAGGCCTGGCCGTTCTCCAGCGGTTCGCCCATGGCGATATAGAAGTCGGCGAAGAAGCCGGCATCGATGGCGGCTTCAGTCATGACCTGACCGCGCAGGTACTGACGCTTCTGCGGCCGCTGCTCGCTCAGGGTCTTGCCATTGCGGCGGATCTCGAAGACGCCTTCATCGGCGATGTAATTGGCACCCTCTTCATGGCGCAGGCTGATGAAGGCGATCTCGTAGCCGGCCACTTCGGCGGTGTCGCCCGGGCTCAGGCGCACGTCCCGCTCGACGTTCAGTGAATCGGTGACCATGACGCCGATGACGAACACGCCGAGGCCAGCGTGGGCCAGGCCCATGCCGATCATCTCGGCGGTGAAGCGCTTGCCGGTACCGGCAGTGCGCATCCGGCGCAGGATGAAGACCACGGTGCCGAGCATGACCCAGGCGCCAAGGGTGATGCCGAGGACCGCGCGGATCGGCAGTTCGCGCTGGAAGATCCAGGCCAGCGCGCCGATGACCGCTGCCAGCGCCAATGCACTGCGCAGCGCCAGCGTCACCGTGGTGATCGAATCACCTTTCCAGCGGGTCAGCGGGCCGAAAGGCACCAGCGCCACCAGCGGCGCCATCAACACCGTGAACATCAGGCCGAAGTAGGGCGGGCCCACCGAGATCTTGCCCCAGTCGAAGGCTTCGGCCACCAGCGGATAGAGTGTGCCGATCAAGACCATGGCACAGGCGGTGGCCAGCAGGATGTTGTTGGCCAGCAGCAGGCCTTCACGCGAATACAGGCCGACCGAGGGCGCCGCCTGCAGTCGCGGTGCGCGAATCGCGTACAGCGTGAGGGCGCCGCCAGCGACGATGGCCAGGAAGATCAGGATGAAGGTGCCGCGGGCTGGATCACTGGCGAAGGCATGCACGCTGGTGAGCACGCCTGAGCGCACCAGGAAGGTACCGAGGAGACTCAGCGAGAAGGCGGCGATGGCCAGCAGCAGCGTCCAGGCGGCAAAGGTGCCGCGCTTTTCGGTGACCGCCTGCGAGTGGATCAGCGCCGTGCCCACCAACCAGGGCATGAAGGAGGCGTTTTCGACCGGATCCCAGAACCACCAGCCGCCCCAGCCCAGTTCGTAATAGGCCCACCAGCTGCCGAGCGCGATGCCCAGCGTGAGAAAACCCCAGGCCACGTTGGTCCACGGGCGCGACCAGCGCACCCACTGGCGGTCGACCCGACCGTCCAGCAGCGCGGCCACGGCAAAGGCAAAGGCCACGGCGAAGCCGACATAGCCCATGTACAGCATGGGCGGATGCACGATCAGCCCGAAGTCCTGCAGCAGCGGGTTCAGGTCGTTGCCGTCCGGCAGGGCCGGCACATGGCGTTCAAAGGGGTTGCTGGTGAAGGCCAGGAAACTCAGGAAGCCGATCGAGATCACGCCCAGCGTGGCCAGCGCCCTGGAGATGAAGCGTTGTGGCAGCTTGCCACTGAACACTGCCAGAGCCACCGTCCACAGACTCAGGATCAGCACCCACAGCAGCAGCGAACCTTCGTGGGCGCCCCAGACCGCGCTGAAGCGATAGTGCATCGGCAACTGCAGATTGGAGTTCTGGGCCACGTAGGCAATCGAGAAATCCTGGTTGATGAAGCCGAAGGTCAGGATCAGATAGGCGCCGACCAGAAACACGAACTGGCCGTAGGCGGCCGGTCGGGCCACCCGCATCAGCGCGGCATCCCCCAGTTGGGCGCCGATCATCGGCACGACCGCCTGGACCACGGCCAGCAGCAGCGCCAGTATCAGAAAGACCTGTCCCAATTCCGGCATCATGGCGTTTGCGCCTCATGGCTGGCTTTCTCGGCCTTGCCCTTGGCAATGGCTTCCGCCACTTCCTTGGGCATGTAGTTCTCATCGTGCTTGGCCAGCACTTCCTTGGCATGGAACACGCCGCCGGCCTGCAGCACACCGGTGGCGATCACGCTCTGACCCTCCTTGAACAGGTCCGGCAGGATGCCTTCAAACTCCACCGGCAGATTCTTGAAGCGATCGGTCACCACAAAATGCGCCCGGAGCGTGCCGCCGTCGCGCTTTGTACTGCCTTCCAGTACCACGCCGCCGAGGCGGAAGGTGCGGCCCTCAGGCACGCTGCCGGCGAGCACGTCACTGGGACTGTAGAAGTGGTTGACGTTTTCCTTGAGTGCGGTCAGGGCCAGCCCGGTCGCGGCACCGATGCCGAGAACCAGACCGACGATCAACATGAGGCGACGGCGGCGGATAGGGTTCATGGTGTTCCTGCCATAGAGGTTTGATTGGGACGAGGGCACGCGGGCACGAGGGCGCGAGGGCACGCAAAAGCCGGAGTGGCCGGGGCTCGCTGTCGCGTGCCCTCATGCCCTCGCGCCCTCGTGCCCTCACTCTTCACGACGTCTCCGATTCCCGAAGTTGTTGTTCGCGTCGTACCCGCGCCCGCAGTTCAGCCCGCAATTTGCGTTGGCGCAACAGCGGCGGCAGCAGGTCGGCCAGGACCAACAGCGCCGTGACCGCCAGCGAGACCTGGATGTAGCCCCAGTGACCCTGGTTTTCCAGCCAGGCGAGCATCAGTTCTTCACTCCGAGCAAGACCTCGCGCACCCAGGCCTTGTTGCGCTCCTGTTCCAGCAACACGCCGCGGGCGCGCAGCAGCAGGGCGAATACGAAGTACAGCTTGGTGGCCAGCGCCATGATCAGCAACGGCCAGATCATCGAGGAATCCATGCTGCTCTTTCCGAAAATGCGGATGGTCTCGCCCTGATGCAGGGTGTTCCACCATTTGACCGAAAAATGGATGATCGGAACGTTAACCACGCCCACAATGGCCAACACCGCGGCGGCGCGGGCGCCCTGGCGCAGATCGTCGTAGGCCGAGGCCAGACCGATCACGCCGAAGTACAGGAACAGCAGCACCAGTTCGCTGGTCAGCCGCGCATCCCACACCCAGTAGGCACCCCAGGTGGGTTTGCCCCAGAGCATGCCGGTGATCAGCGTGATTGCCGTGAACATGGCACCGATCGGCGCGCAGGCCAGAAACAGGATCTCCGACAGCTTGATGCGCCAGATCAGGGCAATGGCCCCGTTCAGCGCCATCACCGCATAGATGAACATGCTCATCCAGGCGCTGGGCACATGGATGTAGATGATGCGGAAACTGTCGCCCTGCAGATAATCGGCTGGCGCCCGGGCCAGGCCCAAGTACATGCCGATGATCGTCAGGATCAGCGCAGCGCCGCCAGCCCACGGCATCCAACGGGTTGCAAAGCGATAGAAATATGGCGGTGATCCGAGTTGGTGAAACCAGCGCAGCACGGGATTCATGGTGGATTGTCCGATCCTATCCGCAAGCCAGCGGCCGCAGCCGGCGGCGCCAGGGTCAACAGCAACATCGTCTGTGCGGCCAGCAACAACAGCGCACCCTTGGGCGATTCACCCAGACGCACTGCATCGACCGCGCCACTGCCGAAGATCAGCAGCGGCAGGTACAGCGGCATGACGATCACCGCCAACAAAATACCACTGCGGCGCAGCCGGGCTGTCAAGGCCGCCGCCACCAGACCGATCTGGGTGGCGCCGAGTGTGCCTATGGCCAGTGCCGCCAGCATCACCGGTAACAGTTTGACAGGCAGATTGAGCAGCATGGCCAGCAGCGGCGTCGACAGGGTCAGGCCGACACCGTACAGCAGCCAATGCGCCAATGCCTTGGCGTACATCAAGCCGATGATGGAACTGGGGCCGGCCAGCCATTGATCGAGCGTACCGTCCTCGACATCGGGTCTGAACAGTCCATCCAGACTGAGAAAGCCGGCCAGCAATACGGTGACCCAGATCACCGGCGCCGACACCGGGGCCAGCCGTTCCGGTGTGCCGCCCAGCGCAATGCCGAACAGCAGCACCACCAGTACGGCAAATCCCAGCGGCAACAAGAGGTCGGCGCGACGCCGGAACGCCAGGTGCAGATCCCGCATCAGCAGCGCGCGATAGGGTCGCGTGGCGCTCATCGCGGGTGCTCCAGGCGCACCGTCGTGGCCGGCAAGGTGATGGGAAGCACGCCATGGCTGGTCAGCATGGCGCCGCCGCCGCGGGCCAGATGCGCTTCCAGCAGGCGCTCGACCACCGCCATGCCCGGCCCGTCCAGATTGGCGAAGGGCTCATCCAGCAGCCACAGTGATCGACGACTGGCGGCCAGGCGCGCCAGGGCCGCGCGCTTGCGCTGCCCAGCCGACAGCGCCCGGGTCGGCGTGTCCTCATAGCCGGCCAGCCCCAGATCCGTGCACAGTGACTCGACATCGACGGCATCGTCCTCGTCGCCGATGGCCAGGTTGTAATGCAGATTCTCGCGCACCGTGAGATCGCCCTTGAGCGCCAGCAGATGGCCCAGCCACAGAGTTCCGGCACACAGCGCATGACGCTCGCGGAGCACGTCGGCGCCGCGAAAATGCAGGCTGTCGGCCTTGATCGCATGCAGACCGAGCAGGGCGCGCAGCAGGGTGGTCTTGCCGGCGCCATTACGGCCTTCCAGCACCAGCAGGTGGCCCTGGGCCAGCGCGATGTCGATGGGCACGAACAGCGCTTCGTCCTCGCGCAGACAGGTCAGCGCCGTGGCGGATAGCAGCGGGGGTGCGCTGGAAACTGGGCTGGCGTTCGGCAAGCGGGTGGTCATTCTGGAGTCGTGGGCCCGAATCCTACCCATTCGAGGTGCACATGGGGAAAACGCAGCGACCGGGCGGCACCGGGATCGGTCGCATACAGGCGCATCATGGCCGGTGAGGTGGCCGTCGCGGGCAGCCAGATCGCGTGCTGCTCAAAGGCGCGGGCCCAGCTGTCGACCAGAGGCAGCGCTGCTGCGACCAGAAAACCGGGTTCCAGCCAGCTGAAATCGGCAGCGCGACCCCGCGCCGGATGCCAGCGTACCCCTGCAGCCTCGATCCGGTCGCGCAGTTGCCGCTGTCGGGCCTCGTTGAGCGCATCCGGCAGCCGCAACGAATACGGGTTGCAGGCGCTGATCAGGCTTTGCGGCAGCGTATCGGACTGGTGCCGGGTGTACTGCTCGGCGCTGATCCAGTGTCCGTCCTGCTCGATCTCGTAGATGGCCTCGGCGTAGGCCAGGATCTGCTCGGCGCTGAGCGCTGGCGCAGGTCGGATCGGATTCATGCAACTGCGTTCCCGAAAGCTCGAACTGAGCGATCGGCCAGCATAGCGTGTAGTTTTGCCAGCGATACCCAGACCCAGCAGGTGCTCAGTCATGTCCCCCAGCCTGGCAGCCATTGTCATCTATCCGGTCAAATCCTGCGCCGGACTGGCGCTGCAGAGCGCCGTGGTCGAGCCCCGTGGGCTGCGCCACGACCGCCGCTGGATGTTGGTCGACGACAGCGGCCGTTTCATCACCGGCCGGCAATCGCCCTCGTTGGTCCGGGTGAGGGCTGAAGTTGGTGATGCCGGCAACTTGAGGCTGAGGGCGCCGGGCATGCTGCCGCTGCAGGTCGCAGAGCCGGATGGAAGCCAGCGGGTGGATTCGGAGGTCTGGGGCAGCGAGGTCAATGCAGCCGATGCCGGGGCCGAGGCCGCCGACTGGTTCAGCCGCTATCTGGGCCGACCGGTGCGGCTGCTGTTTGCCGATGAACAGATGCGGCGCGCACCCGAAGCGGAGTACTCACTCCCCGGCGATCAGGTAGGCTTCGCCGATGGCTATCCGCTGCTGCTGTTGTCGTTCGCTGCGGCAGAACTGCTGTCGAGCCGGGCGGGACGCGAATTGGGCTGGCGCCGCTTCCGCCCCAATCTGGTGATCGACGGCGTTGCGGCCCACGCCGAGGATCGCTGGAAGCAGATTCGCATAGGTAGCGTGCTGTTCGATGTGGTCAAACCCTGCACACGCTGCGTTTTCACCACCATTGATCCAGACTCGGGCGCTGCCGAGAGTGACGGCGAGCCGCTGCGGACGCTGAAGGACTATCGCCGCGGCGCCGGCGGCATCCGCTTCGGCCAGAACCTGATTGCACGCTCCGCAGGCGAGGTTCAATGTGGAGATCGGGTCGAGGTGATCGAGCAAATGCTCTAGCGCAGGTCCAAACAATGCCCGCCGCGGGCCCTCCGGACTGAAACCGGATGTTGCAGTGCAGCATGTAAATCATTGATTCGCAAGCTGGCATGGCGATCGGCGCGCCCCCTGAAGCAAGGCCCTGTGGGCGGGAGTTTGCATGTACGACTACATCATCGTCGGGGCCGGTTCTGCCGGTTGTGTGTTGGCAAACCGCTTGAGCGCCGATGGCCGGCACCGGGTGTTGTTGCTGGAGGCCGGTGGTCGCGACTGGCACCCCTTCATCCACATGCCGGCGGGCCTGGCCAAACTGGTGGGCTACAAGTTCCTGAACTGGAATTACGAGACCGAGCCGGAACCGCATCTGGACAATCGCCGCATGTACTGGCCGCGTGGTCGGGTACTCGGTGGCTCCAGTTCCATCAATGCCATGTGCTACATCCGCGGCCAGCGGGCCGACTACGATGCCTGGGCAGCGGCAGGAAACCGCGGCTGGAGCTGGGCCGAAGTGCTGCCCTACTTTCGCCGCTCCGAAGACAATCAGCGCGGTGCCGATGCCCTGCATGGCGTCGGCGGCCATCTGTCCGTGGAAAATCTGCGCCATGTGAATCCACTGAGCATGGCCTTTCTGGAGGCCGCTGCCGCTGCCGGTTATCCGCGCAATCCGGATTTCAATGGGCCTGAACAGCTCGGCTTTGGCCAATACCAGGTCACCCAGCGCAATGGCGCGCGTTGCAGCACCGCCACCGGCTATCTGAATGAGGCCCGGCGCCGTCCCAATCTCACCGTGATCACGCACGCTCAAGTGACCCGGATCCTGTTCGACCGCGAGCGCGCGGTCGGTGTGGAAGCCAAGGTCGGCGGCCGTATCGAGAAATTCGAGGCAGGACGGGAGGTCTTGCTCAGCGGCGGCGCGGTCAATTCTCCGCAACTGCTGATGTTGTCCGGCATCGGCCCCGCCGATCAGCTGCGCCAGCATGGCATTGGCGTGCGCCTGGATGCGCCGGACGTGGGTCGCAACCTGACCGATCACCTGGATATCTGCGTGTTGCGCAAGTGCACCCAGCGGATCACCTACGACCGCGCCAGTGACCTGCTGGTGGGATTGCAGTATTTCTTCACCCGCACCGGCATCGGCACCTCGAATGTGGCCGAGACCGGCGGCTTTGCTGCCACGAAGTATGCGGCGGATGGCCGTCCCGATGTCCAGTTCCATTTCGTGCCGGCTATGCTCGACGATCACGGCCGCAATCGTCTGCCGGGCGACGGCTTCACCATGCACGCCTGTCAGTTGCGCCCGGAGAGCCGTGGCCATCTGGAGCTGGCCAGCGCCGATCCCTTCGCGCCCGTCCGCATCCATGCCAACTATCTGAGCGATCCGGCGGATCTGCCGGTGCTGCTGGAAGGCTTGCGCATGACCCGCGA
This sequence comes from Rhodanobacteraceae bacterium, assembly GCA_024234055.1. Lineage (NCBI taxonomy): Bacteria > Pseudomonadati > Pseudomonadota > Gammaproteobacteria > Lysobacterales > Rhodanobacteraceae > Rhodanobacteraceae bacterium. The sequence continues at coordinate 96,316 of JACKOW010000008.1, read as the reverse complement.
AATCTTCGCCCAATCGCCGCTGGCGCCTTATGCCGGGGACGAGATCCTGCCCGGCGCCAGCGCCACCAGCGAGGCCGATCTGATGGCCTACATCCGCCGCAAGGCTGAGACCATCTACCATCCGGTCAGTACTTGCCGCATGGGTGCGGATCAGCGCTCGGTGGTTGACCCGGAACTGAAAGTGCGCGGATTCAAGGGTTTACGGGTGGTCGATGCGTCGATCATGCCGCGACTGATCAGTGGCAACACCAACGCGCCCACGGTGATGATTGCCGAGAAAGCCAGCGATCTGATCCTGGCCGCCTGAGTTGGCGGGTCGTTGCCTTTTCTTGTCATGTCGACGGATACAATGTTCGCCGGCGTTCAAGACCGGCGCGAATCAAGGGCAATGCCATGGAGGAAGACGCGCGCAACCCGCTGCCGCGCCTGAAACTGGCCGCAGGGCAGCGCGGCTTTTCCACGCTGATCGGGCCGTTCTACGAGATTGCGCTCGACCACGGCATGCGCAGGGCGCTGCTGCTGGAGCCGCGACACCTGAGCCCGGCCGGCGTCGTCCAGGGCGGCGTGATCAGCAGTTTCGGCGAATTCGTGCTTCATCGCGGCATCGTTGACGAGGTCGGCGAGGAACTTCCAATGGCCACGGTGGAACTCAATTGCCAGTTTCTGGCAGCCAGCTTTGCCCAGCGCTGGATCTACGGCGAGGCCCAGGTACTCCGTCGGACCCGATCGCTGGTCTTTGCTGCTGGCGAAATCTTCGACCAGCGCCGTCGCATCGCCCTGGTGAGCGGCATCTGGAAGCAGATCGAGACCGGCGGGGAATAGCGGGTAGGGGGCACGGGGCAAGGGAGACGGGGCAGGGGAAAGGCTGCGAGCTTCGGGCTACGGGCTCTTGTAGGAGCGCCCTTGCGGCGCGATCGCTGCCTCGGACATGCAGCTGGCCGGTCGCGCCGCAAGGGCGCTCCTACTGGCGAGCCTGTGGTTCAAGGCCTTTGCGTCCTTTGCGGAAAATGTTTTGATTCAAATGTTTGCGGCAAGTTTGGTGAGAAGTTGATCTAGCCTTCTCCCGAGTCCCGAGTCCCGAGTCCCGAGTCCCGAGTCCCGAGTCCCGAGTCCCGAGTCCCGAGTCCCGAGTCCCGAGTCCCGAGTCCCGAGTCCCGAGTCCCGAGTCCCGAGTCCCGACAACCAACAACCGACAACCGACAACCGACACCCCTGCCCCCCTACTCCCCCAGCAGCGGCGGCAGCGGGCAGTGCAGCAGGGTGCAGATCAGGCGAAGCAACTCGGCTTCGGCGGTCGCGATCTGGCCGTCGTGGCCCACGGTGGTGGCCAGCGCCAGCACCAGGGTCTCCTTGCCGGCCGGCACCAGTTCGTCCAATGCCGGCAGCGCCTGATCCAGCAGTTCGATCCAGTTGCCGGGCGCGCCGTAGCTTTCGGCGGCGGCCGGAAACAGGATCTCGGCCCCAGCCAGATAGGCCCGGCGCGCGTTGTCGACTTGCTCATGACCGTGCAGCGCCAGCACCGCCAGCAGCGACAGCGCCTGCTGGCGCAGTTCCGGCAGCTTGCGCCTGCCGCCGCGATGTTGGTTGGGCTCCAGCGATTCGCTCATCTGCTGGCGCAGCAGCCTGGCCAGCACGTATTCGAAGACATCCACCTGGCCGTCGCTGTGGATCAGCGTGTCGATGGTGTCCATCAGCAGCCGCAGTTCGGAGGCGGGGCGGCGCTTCAGCGCGGGCATCGCCAGTTGTGCCAGCGGGATTCGCTGCGCCGCGTGCAGGGCGCGCGCCGCTTCCACCAGTTCTTGGGTGCCCTTGGCGCGCACCGGACCGAGTCGTTTGGAGATTTCGGCCAGGCTGCCTTCGGGATGGACTTCGCGGGCCAGCAGCAGTGACAGCACCACGTCGATGGCGCGCTCGCGCATGTGCGCCGCGGTGGTCAGCAGCGGCGGCAGGGATTGACGCATGGCCACGGCATAGTCGACGTGATCGACGCCGGGGTTGGCGATATCGTTCAGCACCTTGGCGGGTTGCGGTGCCTGCATGCGCTCGCGCAGAACCGGTACTGCCGGCGCAGGCTGCAGCGGGGCGGCGCTGAATCCCGCCAGCAGCGCGCTGGCGGCGGGTGGATCGGTGTCCTCGTCGATGCCCTCGAAAGCGCGCTCGCCGGCTTCGAGTCGGGCCAACAACATCGGGTCAAAGCGTGGGTCGATGCGTTTGATGCGGTCGATCAGTGGCGGGTGCGTGGCGGTGAGGCGGCTGTAGCCGACTCCATCGCCGAAGAGCATGTGCGCCACCTCTTCACCGTTGTGTTCGGTCAGTTTGGAACCGGCCTGGAAGGCTGCGATCTTCATCAGCGCGCCAGAGAGACCGTGCGACAGCCGGGTGAACTGCACCGCCGAAGCGTCCGCCAGATACTCGCGCTGGCGTGAGATGTAGGCCTTGATCAAACGCCCGAGAAAAACCCCCAGATAACCGAAAACCATGACCGCCAGGGCGATCAGCAGGATGGCGTTGCCGTCGCGCTTGGAGCTGCCCACGCGCATGTGCTGCAGCACCTTCTGGCCGGTCAGGCTGAGCACCAGCAGCCCGAAGATCAGGCCCATCAGCCGGATGTTGAGGCGCATGTCGCCGTTGAGGATATGGCTGAACTCGTGGGCAATCACGCCCTGCAGTTCATCGCGGCTGAGCCGGTCGAGTGCGCCACGGGTCACGGCTACCGCGGCATCGGTGGGCGAGAATCCCGCCGCGAAGGCGTTGATACCCGATTCGCGGTCCAGCACATAGATTTCAGGCACTGGCAGACCGGAGGCGATCGACATCTCTTCGACCACATTGCGCAGGCGCTTGAGGTGAAAATCGTGCGGATCTTCCGGTACCAGCGTGCCGCCCATGGCCCGCGCCACCCCACCGCCGCCCGAGCGCAGGCTCAGCGTCTTGAACAGACTGCCGAGGCCGATGACGCCGAGCGTGATCACGGTGCTGGCGACCAGCGCCGGTATCAGTGCGTCCTGCTGCCCCGGTTTGTTCGGATCCAGCGTGAAGCCGAACACCAGCAACACGACCACGTTGATGGCAGCCACGATGGCCAACACGGCCAGCACGAACAACCAGAGCATGCGCCTGCTCTTTGCGCGGGCAGCCGCCTGGTGCTCGAAGAAATTCATGGTTGACTCAGGTGAAGCTCACCTTGGGCACTTCGCGCTTGGCCGGATCATCCAGTTCCAGGAAGCTGGCCGGCCCGAAACCGAACATGCCTGCCACCAGGTTGTTGGGAAACACTTCGCGCTTGTTGTTGTAGCCGAGCACGCCATCGTTGTAGGCCTGGCGCGCGAAGGCGACCTTGTTCTCGGTGCTGGTCAGCTCTTCGGAGAGCTGCATCATGGTGGTGTTGGCCTTGAGGTCCGGATAGGCCTCGGACAGGGCGAACAAGCGTCCCAGGGCGCCAGTCAACTGGTTTTCAGAACTCGCCAGCTGTTGCACCGCAGCGGCATCGCCGGGATTGGCGCTGGCGGCCCGCAAACCGCTGACTGCCGAGTTTCGCGCCTGAATGACGGCTTCCAGGGTTTCGCGTTCATGTTTGATGTAGCCCTTGGCAATTTCGACCAGATTGGGAATCAGGTCATGACGCCGGGTCAGCTGCACATCGATCTGGCTGAAGGCGTTCTTGTAGCCGTTTCGGGCCGTGACCAGGCCGTTGTAGATCCCGATCAGGAAGAATGCGACGCCCGCCAGCAAAACCAGGACAATCACGGTTGAAAGCATGGAAACCTCCACTCAGACGGGGGAAAACGCGCTACGATCCAAGGTGCTGTTTCGAGAATAACACGGGGGTCGCGATGCTTCGGGTGGTGTTTGTTGCGCTCGGTCTGGCAGGCGGAATGCTGGCTGCGGATCGTGTGGCTGCTGCCAGCGCAGACGCAGCCTTGCGTCCCGCGCCAGCTGACACCCTGCAGGCCGAAGTCCGTAGCTGGGTAGAGGTGGTCAACGCCAGTGGCGCCACACCAGCGCTGGCGGTGGCGATTGTCCGCCCGCGTCAGCCCGATTTGCTGATCACCGCCGGTGAGACCTATGCCGGTTCTGGTCAGGTGGTCGACAAGCACACCGTGTTCAGGCTGGCCTCGGTGTCCAAGGGCTTTGCGTCTACTCTTTGCGGCCTGCTCGATGATGCCGGATTTCTGCAGATCGGCCAGAGCGTGGTCGATCTGGTGCCGGGCCTTGAACTGGCCGATCCCAATGCACCCAGCGCCTTGACGCTGGAGCGCCTGCTCAGTCACCAGACCGGATTGCCGCATCACACCTTCGACATGAAGCTGGAGGCCAATGCACCGCTGATCGATCTGATCCAGTCCTTGCCGAGCGTACGCCCGGCCTGTGCCGTCGGTGGCTGCTATGCCTATCAGAATGTGCTCTTCAATGTAGCTGCGGATGCGGCTTTCGGCGCGGTCGGCAGCTTTTTCCCGGTGGAGTTGAGTCGGCGCCTGCTGGTGCCGTTGGAGATGCGCGACACCTCGGTGGGCCGTGATGCGCTGATGGCCCAAGCCAACTGGGCTCGGCCGCATGTGTACGCGCGTGGCGGCTGGACTTCGGTGACACCCAAGCCGACCTACTATCAGTTGCCGGCGGCCGCGGGCGTCAACGCCAGCATCAGCGATCTGGCCATCTGGCTGCATGCGCAGCTGGGCGAGCGCCCGGAGGTACTGCCACCCGCCGTGCTCAAGCTGGTGCAGAGTCCGCGGGTGGATACGCCGGGCGAGATGCTGGGCCCGCGCTGGCGCCGCGAGCGGGTGCGCGCCGCCAGTTATGCACTGGGATGGCGGGTGTTCGACTACTCGGGCCATCAGCTGGTGTTTCATGCCGGCGCCGTGCAGGGTTATCGGGCGTTGGTTGGCGTGATTCCGGAGCAGGGCTTTGGCGTGGCCATCCTGTGGAATTCCAACAGCGGTGTTCCTGCCGGTCTGTTCCCGCGCATTCTCGACCGGCAGCTACAGCTTGACGGCCCCGATTGGCTGGATCTCGACAAATTGCAGATAACCGCTGATCGCAGGGCCCGCAAACCCCGCGCTTGATCGCAATCTCGATGTCAGATTGAACCCTTGGCTTCTTGGCCCGGGTAAGCCGTAGGCGCGCCCGGGAAGCGGGTCTGATCTCGCCCCAGGCGGCAAAGCCCCCAGATGCGCTGCGCTTACCTGGGCTACGGGATCTGTTCCGAACTCGGTAGCCCGGGGAAGCTTCGTAGCCCGGGTAAGCCGTAGGCCCACCCGGGACTGACTCGTCAACGCTCAGTTCAGCGTGAATTCCAGCCGTTGCCTGGCCTTGGCTTCCACAGCCTTGCCGCCTTCGATGCGCGGCGTGAACTTCCACTGGCTCAGAGCCCGGGCGGCATCGCGGTCAAACACCCGGCGCGGATTCGAATTGACCACTTCGACATCCTCGACATCACCGGTGGTGGTGATCGTGAACGAGAGCTCCACCCAGCCTTCGGTACGACTGCGCAAAGCCTGCGCCGGATAGCTGGGATTGACCCGCTTGACCAGCTGGAAATCCTTGTTCTGCGGTGCTGTCGATGCCGCCACCGGCTTCGGGGGCGCCGCTGAAGCCACCTGGGTCGGTGGCGCTTGTGCTGGTGCCGGTGCGGCGGTGGTGGCCGGCGTGCTGGCCGGCGTCTGGGCCGGTCGGCTCGGGGCTGGTGGCGGCGGTTCGGCGGCTGCGCGCGCCTGGGCGGCGGCCTGTTCGCGGGCCTGGCGCTCTGCCAATCGAGCCGCTTCTTCCTCGGCGGTGCGACGTTGTTCTTCGGCTCGGCGCTGGGTCACGATCCGCTGCTCGAGATTGGTCACCACCACCGAGGTCGGCTGGGCGCGCTTGAGCAGTCCGACGGCCTGCTGTGCCTCTTCCAGCCGGTTGGTATCGATCATCTGTTCGGCAACGCCCTGGGCCAGCGGCATCAATTCGAGAATGGCCAGCTGCGCTTGCCGGTTGTCCGGCTCGGCATCCAGCACCTTCAGGTAATACTCGATGGCATTGTCGTTGGTCGGCTGGATAAGGCGCTGTTCGCGCATGGCGGTGCGGGCTGCGTCAAGCAATTCCGGTACGGTCTGCGGCGCAGTGCTGGCGGCCGCAACCGCCGGGTCTGGCTCGGTACTGGTCGGTGCCGGTTGTGGCGCGGCGCCTGCCGGGGATGTGGTGCTCGCCGTGGGTGCGGGTTCATCGCCACCGCAGGCGGCCAGTCCAAGAACGAGTACCAAAGCCAATGCCAGCGGCATCACCCTGAGCGTTTGCACGTCATTCATCAGCATCACTTGATTCCCCCAGCTCAATCGATCGACGCAAAAGCAGCGGCCCCTGACCTTCCACTGCGAACCTGATCACAGATTCCACGCGTCCACAACAAGGTTACACCAATAAATCGGGCGGATGAAAAGAGTGTCTGGAGCTGAGGCTCTTGTTCACCGGAGTTTGCATCCGGTCTCGTTCTTGTGACGATCGGTTTCAGTTTTTTCCGAGCAGTGCATCCAGGGCCATGGCCCGATCTTCCTGCTGCAGCGGGGCGATGACCGGCGCCAGATTGCCGGCAATGATATCGCCGAGTTGGTAAAGGGTGAGATTGATCCGATGATCGGTCAGCCGTCCCTGGGGGAAATTGTACGTACGAATCCGCTGTGAGCGGTCGCCGCTGCCGACCTGGAGCTTTCGGTCCTCTGACTGCTGTTGCGCCTGCTTGCTGCGCTCGATGTCGATCAGCTTGGCCTGGAGCAGACTCATGGCCCGTGCTCTGTTCTTGTGCTGCGAGCGCTCGTCCTGGCACTCGACCACGATGCCGCTGGGCAGATGGGTGATGCGGATGGCCGAATCGGTCTTGTTGACGTGCTGGCCGCCGGCGCCCGAGGCGCGGAAGGTGTCTACCTTGAGATCGGCCGGATTGAGGGGAGTGGTGTCCACTTCATCCAGTTCCGGCAGGATGGCCACAGTGCAGGCCGAGGTGTGGATGCGGCCCTGGGCTTCGGTTTCCGGCACCCGCTGTACCCGGTGCGTGCCGGATTCGAACTTGAGCTCGGTCCAGGCGCCGGCGCCCTCCACCCGGGCGATGATTTCCTTGTAGCCGCCGTGCTCGCCGGCACTCTGGCTCAGCACTTCAACCCGCCAGCCGCGGGTTTCGGCGTAGCGGCTGTACATGCGGAAAAGGTCGCCGGCAAAGATCGCGGCTTCGTCGCCGCCGGTGCCGGCCCGGATTTCCAGAAAAAGACTGCGCTCGTCGCGCGGATCGGCCGGAACCAGGCTTAGCGCCAGCGTATCGCCCAGGGCGCTGAGATGCTGTTCCAGTTCGGCGGCCTCGGCCTGGGCCATTTCGCGCATCTCGCCACGTTCGGATTCCGCCATGGCCTGGGTGGCGGCGAGGTCGCTCTCCAGACGCCGGTACTCGGCGTAATCGCGGGCCAGCTCTTCGAGCTGCGAATTCTCCTGGGCCAGTTCGCGGAAACGGTTGCCGTCGGAGAGTGTTTCCGGCTGCGCCAGCAGCAACTGCACTTCCTGCAGTCGCTCGCTCATTTCGTCCAGCTTCTGGCGAATTCGTGGGTTCATCGTGTTGGGGATTTCCAGCTTGATTCAGGAGGGAGGCGGGGCGGCGGGGATACGCCTAGTTGCCGTCCAATGGTTCCAGTGCCAGCAGCCGCGAGGCAAATTCCAGCGATTCTTCATCGCCCAGCGCCGCAGCACTGCGCAGGCCCACGGTGGGCCGGTGCAGCAATCGATTGGTCAGTGCCTGTGACAGGTATTCGAGCGCCTGCTCCGGGGTGGCCCCCTGTCGCAGATATCGGCGGGCCCGTTCCAGCACATCGGCGCGGGCCTGATCGGCCCGCTTGCGCATGCTCACGATGGTCGACGCCGCCGCCCGCTCACGCCACCAGGCCATGAATTCCTCGACGTGCAGCGTAACCATCGATTCGGCCTGGGCTGCCGCTTCCCGCCGTCCGCGCATGCCTTCCTCGACCACCTGGCGCAGATCGTCGACGGTGTACAGGTAGACATCCGACAGTTCGCCCACGGCAGCTTCGATATTGCGCGGCACGCCCAGATCCACCGCGAACAACGGGCGGCGTCGGCGTCCGACAAAAGCCTGACGCAAAGCTTCAGCACGGATGACCGGTTCGCTGCCATGGGTGGCCGTGACCAGGATGTCGCAGTCCTGCAGATGGGCGTCGAGATCAGCCAGACGCGCCGCCTGTCCGCCGATGCGATCGGCCAGGGCGCGGGCACGCTCGATGGTGCGATTGACCACGGTGGTGCGGCGCACGCCAGCGCCGAGCAGATGCCGAGCCACCAGCTCAATGGTCTCGCCGGCGCCTACCAGCACCACCTGGCGCTTGGGCATCTCATCAAAGACCTGGGTAGCCAGGCGCACTGCGGCAAAGGCGACCGACACCGCATTGGCGCCCAGGCGGGTTTCGGTGCGCACGGTCTTTGCGACCGAGAAGCTGCGCTGCAGCAACTGCTCCAGTGGCCCCGACAGCGTGCGTGCGTCCTGGGCGATGCGATAGGCCTGCTTCAGCTGGCCGAGGATCTGCGGTTCGCCGATGACCAGCGAATCCAGGCCGGTGGCGACTCGGAAAACATGCCGCACGGCCTGGACATCCTGATAGCGGTACGATGCCGCATGCAGTTCGCTCGGGCGAAAACCATGAAAACGCTCCAGCCATTGCAAAGCCTGCAACTCTGTCCCGGGTTCATGGTCTACATAGAGTTCGGTTCTGTTGCAGGTGCTCAGGATGGCTGCGGCGCCCACACCCGGCAGCATGCGCAAATCATGCAGCGCCTCAGGGGTGCGCTCCGGCGCAAAGGCCACCCGTTCCCGCAACGACACCGGTGCGGTAGCGTGGTTGATGCCGAGCGCCAGAATGGCCATAGAATGTCGAATGCCTGATCAAACCCAGAAATTGTCGTTGCCCACCCGCGAACGGATCAAGAGCGGCCCACCCCGTAATGCTAGCGCTTCGCGCGTCGCGAGGTTGCGACTGGGCGCAAGTCTGCTGCTGTATTTTGCCGCAGCCTCGCTGTCTGCAGCCGAAAGTCGCAGCGCCGACGTGCTCGGCAATGCGCTGGAAGGGGAGTTCGCGCTGCAGGGCGGTCAGCTCGACCATGCGGCGGCCGCCTATGCGCAGGCTGCCATGCAGAGCGGTCAGCTCGACCTGATCGAGCGCGCGTCCACGGTGTCCTTGTACGCCAGGGATTATTCCGCGGCAAAGCGCGTGGGCCAGCGCTGGGTGGAGCTGGCGCCGGACAGTGTGGGCGGTCGGCGCACGCTGGCCTGGGCGGCGCTGGCCAGTGCCGACGTCGAAGCCGGTGACCGCTGGCTGGCGGAACTGGCTGCGATCGATTCGCTCGAGGCCCAGCGCGCCATCGCCCAGGTGCTGGTAGCGGCCGAAAATCGCGAGCTGGCGCCGTCCAGCCTGCGGCATCTGGCCACAGCCGGCGCCCTGCGGCCCCTGGAAGACGGCCCGAGCTGGTCTGCGGTGGCCGCCAATCTCGGTGATTACGGTACCGCCAAACAACTGGCTGCGGCCGAGACCGAGGCACATCCCAAGAGCGCCGAAGCCTGGCGCCGCAGCGCCCAGGTCATGCTGGCCGCCGGTGACAGCAAAGGCGCGCAGAAATCGCTGGAGCGAGCGGTCGATCTGGCGCCGGACGATTTTGATCTGCGTCTGGCGCTGGCCAGTGTCTACGCCGAGGCTGATCGTCAGGAACAGGCCGATCGGGTGCTGAGTCAGGCCAAACCCCAGGACGAGCGCGTCTTTGCCGCGCGGCTGGCCAATGTCGCCAGCAAGCCCAATGGCAAGGTACTGAAACGCATCGAGCGGGCGCTCAAGAAGAGCAAGCCCGAGCAGCTGGAATCGCGCGCCTTCCTGCTGGGGCAGCTGTACGAGCTCAAGGAAGAGCCCGACCAGGCCCTGCAGTGGTATGCCCAGGAGCCGGTCGGCAGCAATGCCTGGCACGAGGCACAACTGCGCCGCAGTGTGCTGCTGGCGCGCGACCAGCAGGATCTGCCTGGCGCCCGCAAATTGCTGGCGCAGTTGCGTGCCCAGACCGAGGACAGCGACCAGCGCACCGATGCCTACCTGCTGGAGGCCGAATTGCTGGCCGAGGAAGATCGCGTAGCCGCCGGCGCCGTTTACGACGAAGCCATCAAGCAGAACGGCCATGACCTGCGCCTGCTCTACGCGCGCGCGATCTTTCGTATCGGCGCTGACGATGTTGCCGGCCTGGAAGCCGATCTGCGTCAGATCCTGGCGCTGGATCCGGACAATCCCCAGGCACTGAACGCCCTCGGTTACACGTTGGCCGACCGCACCGACCGCCATCAGGAAGCGCTGGGATACATCCAGCGGGCCATCGCCGCGCAGCCCAACGACGGTGCTTTTGTCGACAGCATGGGCTGGGTGCAGTACCGCCTCGGCAATCTGAATGACGCCTTGAAGTACCTCAGGCGCGCCTACGAACTGGTCCAGGATGGAGATGTGGCGGCGCATCTTGCTGAAGTGCTGTGGATGTCCGATCAGCGCGAGGAGGCGCGCGCGCTGTGGCGGGAAGCGCTGGAGCGCTGGCCGGAGAGTGCGGTATTGATCGAGAGCGTTCGCAGGTTGCAGCCGGAACTCCTGCCTTGAGTCGCCATTGGTGGGTGCTGGTGCTGGTCTGCCTGTTGCCGGCGTGTACGCCCAAGGCGCTCAAGCCCGACCGAGACGCCGACGTGGTGCTCGGCGAAAGACTGCTGTCCGAGCGAGAAACCCAGCTGCGTGCGCGCACCGATTTTGAAATCGCCGGTCGAATCGCCATCAGCGACGGCAAGGACGGTGGCAGTGGCCGCTTCGAGTGGAAACAGCGCGGCGCAGCCTACAGCCTGCGCTTCATCGCACCGGTGTCCGGGCAGAGCTGGCGCCTGGAAGTGCGGCCGGGTCAGGCGCTGCTGATCGAATCCAACGGCGCAGTCAGGGTGGCAGGCACGGCCGAATCCCTGCTGGCGCGCGAACTCAACTGGCATCTACCGGCTGACGCACTGCGCTACTGGGTGCTGGGCATGCGCGCACCCAGGGCGCGCAGTGCCGTGGAATTCACCGCTGATGGCGTGCTGGCCCGGTTGCGACAGAGCGATTGGGACATCAGCTATGTCGAATTCGATCACAGCCAGAACCCGCCGCTGCCGCGCAAGCTGTTTGCACGCTCAGGAGAGCATCAGGTGCGGGTCTCGGTGCGCAGCTGGACTTTCGAATGAGCCCGGACCGGGTGCTGTCGTTGCGACCGCCAGCCAAGCTCAATCGTTTTCTGCACATCATCGGCCGCCGCGCCGACGGCTATCATTTGCTGCAGACGGCTTTCGAGCTGATCGACTGGTGCGATGAACTGGAGATCGCCGACCGTGATGACGGCATCATCGCCCGCCGGGGAGGCCTGGCGGATGTGCCGCCCGAATCGGATCTGGTGGTTCGCGCCGCGCGCCGATTGCAGCGCCTGGCCGGACCGGATCGGGGCTGCACGCTCAGCTTGCGCAAGCATGTGCCCAGCGGCGCCGGACTTGGCGGTGGCAGCGCCGATGCAGCGGCGGTGCTGCTGGGGCTGAATCAGTTGTGGGGTTTGAATCTGGCACTCCCCGACTTGAACCGCATCGGCGCCGAACTGGGTGCGGATGTGCCGGTGTTCATCGGCCAGCAACCGGCTTTTGCCGCCGGGATCGGCGAGATACTCACGCCCTTGCCCTACGTGCCGCGCAGTTATGCCGTGATCTTTCCCGGCGTGGCGCTGGCGACGGGGCCGATGTTCGCCGATCCGGCACTGCGGCGCGACTGCGCGCCCATCGATCCCCGCGACTACTGCGATGAGCTGCCGGGTGACAATGTGTTCTCGGTACTGGCCGAGCGCGAACCCGCCGTGCGGGCGGCGATGGACTGGCTGCGCCAGCGTGTAGGCAGCGCTCATCTCAGCGGCAGCGGCAGCGCCGTGTACGCGCAGACGCCGGATCTGGACTCGGCTCGCCGGGCTGTGGAAGGCCTGCCACAGGGCTGGATCGGCCGCGCCGCAAGTTCGATCACGAATTGGTTTGACAACATCAGCCCCGGCACTTGAAAATAGCGGGCTCCACAGTTGGTCTCTGGTGTCGTTGAAGGACGGCCTCAGAGCGACTGCGGACAGCTTGGGGCGTCGCCAAGCTGGTAAGGCACGGGATTTTGATTCCCGCATTCCTAGGTTCGAGTCCTAGCGCCCCAGCCAATCATCCTATGAGCTCTAAACGCACCGACCTCAACAATCCCGGGCTGATGATCTTCACCGGGAATGCGCATCCGCGCCTCGCGAGTTCGATCGCTTTCGAGCTGGGCGTGCCCTTGGGCAAAGCCAATGTTGGCCAGTTCAGCGACGGCGAAGTGGCCGTCGAGATCATGGAGAACGTGCGCAGCCAGCACATCTATCTGATCCAGCCCACCTCGCCGCCGACCGCCGATCACCTGATGGAATTGCTGGTGATGGTCGATGCCTTCAAGCGCGCCTCGGCCGCCTCGGTCACGGCCGTCATGCCGTACTTCGGCTATGCCCGCCAGGATCGCCGTGCGCGCAATGCACGGGTGCCGATCACGGCGAAGGTGGCTGCCGACATCATCGGCACGGTCGGTACCGACCGGGTGTTGACTGTTGACCTGCACGCCGATCAGATCCAGGGTTTCTTCGATGTCCCGCTGGACAATGTCTACGCCTCGCCGGTGCTGCTGGCCGACATGTGGCGCAACTATGCCGGCGATGAACTGATCGTGGTGGCTCCCGATGTCGGTGGCGTGGTGCGCGCCCGGGCCATGGCCAAGCGCCTCGATGACGCCGATCTTGCCATCATCGACAAGCGCCGCCCCAAGGCCAATGAATCGGTGGTCATGAACCTGATCGGCGACGTCACCAACAAGACCTGCATCCTGGTCGATGACATCGTCGACACCGCCGGCACCCTGTGCGCCGCGGCCGCAGCACTGAAAGAGCGCGGCGCCAACAAGGTGGTGGCTTATTGCGTGCATCCGGTGCTGTCCGGTGCTGCCGTCGACAACATCAGCAAGTCGGCGCTGGACGAGCTGGTGGTGACCGACACCATCCCGCTGCGCCCCGAAGCCCGCGCCTGCACGCAGATCCGCCAGCTCTCGGTAGCCGAGCTGCTCGCGGAGACCATCCGCCGCATCGCAGGGGGAGAGAGCGTCAGTTCCTTGTATGTGGACTAGAAGCGGTGAAACGTAAAACGTAAAACGTCAATCAAAGCCCGCTTCTAGTTGACGTTTCACGTTTCACGTTTTACTGCTTCTGAGAGGCTTGAGCCTTGCGATCTGCCGCACACCGCAGTCCGCAATGCTCACCCCTCGATCCGTCTGGTCGCGGACGGTTGCGTTGAGGTGAGGCGTGGCGTGGAACGCCGCGACCTTTCTCCCAAAGGGTGTACCCGGATGGAACACCCACCAATGAAGGAATCAGAACATGGCCAAGATCAGAAACGTGCCGGTGGAATTCCGCACCGACGAAGGTAAGGGTGCGAGCCGCCGCCTTCGCCGCGCGGGCAAGGTGCCGGCAATTCTTTATGGCGGCGGTGAAGCGCCGCGCCTGCTGCAGCTGGACCAGTTGCTCGCTTATCGCTACGCCAAGAACGAGTGGTTCTATACCTCGATCCTGGAACTGGATGTGGGCAACGACAAGCAGAAGGCGCTGTTGCGCGATCTGCAGCGTCATCCGTACAAGCCCTACCTGATGCACATCGATTTCCAGCGCGTGTCGGAAACCGAGCCGGTGCGTCTGCGCGTGCCGCTGCACTTCCTGAACCAGGAAATCTCGCCGGCCGGCAAGACCGGTGGTGCGTTGGTGCTGCATGAGCTCAACGATCTGGAAATCAGCTGCTTGCCCAAGGATCTGCCGGAATACCTGGAGATCGATCTGGCCAATCTGAATGTGGGTGACACCATCCACATTTCCGACATCAAGCTGCCGGAAGGCGTGGAAGTGCCCTCGCTGAAGCTGGGTCGCGAGCATGATCTGGCCGTGGTTGTGGCCCGCATGACTGTCGAGGAAGTGGCCGAAGTGGCCGCCGAAGGCGCCGAAGCGGCTCCGGCAGCGGCAGGCAAGAAGCCGGCTGCGGGTGGCAAGGCAGCCGCGGCTCCGGCCAAGCCAGCAGCGAAGAAGTAAGCGGTACTGATGTACAGACATCGGCCGACCGGCAACGGTCGGCCGATGTCGTTTTGAGCAGAGCGTCTCCGGAGGTTTTCAGCGTCGATGGCGATACGCGCGGTTTTTGGCCTGGGCAACCCCGGCGCAGAGCATGCCCGTCAACGGCACAATGCCGGTTTCTGGTTTCTGGATGCGCTGGCCGAGGATTTGGGTGTGCGCCTGTTGATGGAATCCAGGCTCAACGCCGAAGTCGGCAAGGCGGCGGGTGGTCGCGACACGCTGTTGCTGGTCAAGCCGACGACCTACATGAACCGCAGTGGCATTGCGGTGTCTGCAGTGCTGAACTACTACAAGATCGATCCGGCCGAAGCTCTGGTGGTGCACGACGAGCTTGATCTGCCACCGGGCGTGGCCCGGCTCAAGTTCGACGGTGGCCATGGCGGCCAGAACGGATTGCGTGACACCATGGCCCAGCTGGGACATGGCAAGTTCCACCGATTGCGCATCGGCATCGGCCATCCCGGCCGCAAGGACATGGTCACGCCGTGGGTGCTGGGCCGCCCCAGCGTCGCCGATGACCAGGCCATCCACCAGGCCATCGACGCCGCGTTGGCGGTGATGCCCCTGTGGCGGGATGGGCAGATGGAGAGGGCGATGACGCTCTTGCATACACCGAAGACAGGCGCGAAAGACTAGCCCGCATTTCTCACACCCCCTCGCTTCAACGGTTGCGGGACGTTGTTTCTTGCGGTGGTTGAAGATCGTTCGTCCGCACCGGCGGCAGAACGGCGCTTGGTGTTCGATTTCCGCTCATTTTGGCGCGGGATGCCGTGGCTTTTCTTGCTGATTTGTTTGACTTTATTGCCCGCCGCCGACGGCCGTAGCCCCGGAAGGGGCCGTTGACGCAGGATCGCTGGTTTCAATCAGCCGCTGTCGGCAAGACGAGCGTAGCTGGCGCTCCACAAGTCCTGGTACGGGAAACTCGACGCCATCGCGATACGAACCCGACGAACGCTCCGAACGACCCAGGCGCCGATCTTCAGCAACTTCAAACGCAGCGTGCCGCAGGTTGCCTGAGCCAATTCAGTGCCGGCGAGTGCTTTTCGCCGCAGCGCGTCCATCAGGACATAGGCAAACGACGACAACCACAGACGCAACTGGTTGCCGAGCATGGTGGCCGTCGACGTGCGATCCGCGAACAGGTCCCCTTGGCATTCCTTGATGCGGTTCTCCATCTCCCCGCGAGCGCAATACAGATCTTCGTACAGCGCTCGCGCTGACCACGTCTCGGATGTCAGCGAGGTCACCACAAAGCGCGGATTGCTTAGACCCGGTAACTGTTCTGCCTTGCCCACCACGCGGCGCTCACGACTCCAACTCTTGCGCGTCGAATAACGGAAATCCGTGAACTCCCGCTCCGCCTTTCCGCTGCGCGCCTGGCGCGCCTGAGCCCGCGCCAAAGCCGGCTCGAGCACCTCGATCAAACGCGCGTTCTTGGCCAGTCCAAACACGTAGTCAACGGCGTTGCTCTCGCACCACGCCATCAGCTCCTCGCGTGCAAAACCGCTGTCCGCCCGAAGCGTGATCCGCACCTTGGGCCAGCGCTTGCGGATCTGTCCCACCACCCGATCCATCTCTTCAACCGCGCCCGCGCTGCCGTCGATGTTCGACCGGCGCAGCTTCGCTGCCAGCAGATGCTTGCCGCAAAACACGTACAACGGCAGGTAGCAGTAACCATCGTAATAGCCGTGAAAGAACCGCCCCTCCTGATCCCCATGGAGCGGGTCGTCGGTCGCATCCAAATCCAGAACGATCGACTCCGGCGGCGTCTCGTGCGCCTCCAAAAACAAATCCACAAACAACGACTCGATCTGCTCCGGATGATGCGCAATCTTTCGATAACGCTCACCCGGCGTCGCCTTCGGCGCATGCTCCAACCGATTCAGCGTTGACTTGCCCGCCAACGGCGCACAGTCCTTGCGCTGCGCTTTGAGCTTGCCCGCCAGCACCGCCAACACCGGATCGTGCCGCAACTGATCGTGATCGTTCAGATCCTCGTAGCCCAGTGCGATCCCAACCACACGCTGCATCACCAGCGTCCGCACCGAATGCTCGATCAACTCGGGATCTCGACCATCTTGAAAGCACCCGGCCAGCCGATCCATGAGCTTGATCGAATCATCGACGCGACCCAGAAGCAGTGCGCCCGCATCCGACGTGATCTCGCCGCCATCAAATCCGACAACCACCTGACGACCATCCACTTGCTCAAAAATCGTGCTCGTCGCGCTACACTGTGTCGGCATCGGGGTTCTCCGCAAATCTCAGCTAAGTTGTTCTCGCAACTCAACTTTATCTGATTTGAGAACCCCGGTGCACTACTTAGTGTGAGAAATGCGGGCTAGCTCTGTAGGGGGCAGGGTCAAACGTAAAACGTAAAACGTCAATAAAAGCAGTGGTTTGACGCTCTGATTGACGTTTTACGTTTCACTTTTCACTTTCCCGAAAGCGGACCTCGTTTCCGCGGAGTACCTGCACCATGGGCATCAAATGCGGCATCGTCGGTTTGCCGAACGTCGGCAAGTCCACGCTTTTCAACGCTTTGACCAAGGCGGGCATCGCTGCGGCCAATTATCCCTTCTGCACCATCGATCCCAATGTTGGCGTGGTGCCGGTGCCCGATCCACGGCTGGATGCGCTGTCGAAGATCGCCAAGCCGCTGAAGATCATTCCGACCACGATCGAGTTCGTCGACATCGCCGGTCTGGTCAAGGGCGCGGCGCAGGGTGAGGGCCTGGGTAACCAGTTTCTGGCGCACATCCGTGAGGTCGACGCGATTTCTCACGTCGTGCGCTGTTTCGAGAACGAGGACATCGTCCACGTCAACGGGAAGATCGATCCCATCTCCGATATCGAGACCATTGATACCGAACTGGCGCTGGCTGATCTCGACAGTGTCGAGAAGGCGCTGAATCGCGCCGAGCGGGCGGCCAAGGCCAATGACAAGGACGCCATCGCGCGCAAGCCGGGCCTGACCAAGGTGCGCGATGCGCTCAATGCCGGCAAACCCGCGCGTTCGGTCGATCTCAGCCCTGAAGAGCGTGCGCTGCTGCGTGAGTTGTTCCTGCTGACCATGAAGCCGGTGATGTACGTAGCCAATGTCAAGGAAGACGGCTTCGAGAACAACCCCTATCTGGATGCCGTGCGCGCCCGCGCCGCCACCGAGGGCGCCGAAGTGGTGCCGGTATGCGCCTCGATCGAAGAGGAACTGGGACAGTTGGACGACGAGGATCGCAGCGCCTTCCTGGCCGACATGGGCCTGGAGGAGCCGGGTTTGAACCGGGTGATCCGCGCCGGCTACAAGCTGCTCGGCCTGCGCACCTATTTCACGGCCGGCGAAAAGGAAGTGCGGGCCTGGACCATCAAGGCCGGCTTCACCGCACCGCAGGCCGCAGGCGTGATCCACACCGATTTCGAAAAGGGCTTCATCCGCGCCGAAACCATTGCCTACGAGGACTACATCCGTCTGAAGGGTGAGGCCGGCGCCAAGGCCGAGGGCAAGTTGCGGCTGGAAGGCAAGGACTACATCGTGCAGGAAGGCGACGTGCTGCACTTCCGCTTCAACGTGTAGGGCGGGTCTGCCGCAGGCTCAAGGCGAGATTGAATGGTGGACCGGCTTTGAGTCGGGCCGCGCGCTGCGCTTGTTTGCGCGTCAAACAGGGGGCGGGGGCACGGGGCAGGGGACCCACGTCGCGGCACGGTCAGGTCATGCGTCGTGATTGGACACCTGCCCCCCTTCCCGTTCCTTTTCAGGTCGATAAGGCAGTGGGTTAGCGGATGTTTGGTGTGAGTCCCTGTCGCCCCTGGCGGTTCACTTGTTTGCGCACAAACAGGGGCAGGGGACCCGTGTCGCGGTACGGTCAGATCGTGCGTCGAGGTTGGACCCCTGCCCCCTGCCCCTGCTTCTTAGGTCGTAAATCAATGACTTATGGCATCTTTGGTGAGAGAGCGATTGCTGCCCGCGACCGCCTTCCGCCGGTTTTCGGCTGACGATCGCGGCTGAAGCCGCTCCCACAGTGACGGCGCTACCGACAACCCACAACCGACAACCAGCCTCACCCCCGGCCCTTGCGCCAGGCATAGATGGCGGCCAGTGCGGCGATGACCAGGAAGCTCACGCCGATGGTCGGGATCAGCATGAGGAAGGGGAAGCCGAGAATCGCCAAGCCCAGGCCCAGCGCATAACCATCCATGGTCGGCCCGGGTTCGGGTCGGCCAATCCAGACGCGGATCAGGTGATCCAGGCTGAGCTTGCCGGCACCGTTGAAAACCAGCGGAATCAGCATGACCACGAACAGCAGCGGCAGCTTGAAGTTGCCATGACCCATGTCGGAAATCGCGTAGCCCTTCAACAGATCGCTCCACATGCCGATCATGCTCGGCCAGTGAACGGCGGCGGTGGCGACGAAGGTCAGGAACAGCAGCGAGAAGGCGAAGAAGCGGGTACCCAGACCCAGCCACAAGGCGATCGCCCCGCCGATCTCGAAAACAATGGACAGGTTCCAGCTGAAATCGGCCGGGACCATGTTGAAGGGAAACGGGAAGTCACCCTGGATATTGGAGAACCAGTTTTCGCCGCGGAATTTCTCCAGACCTGCCTCGAAGAACTCCCAGCCCATGATCAGGCGCATCACCAGCCGGGGAACGTATTCGCCCATGCCGCGCAGGCGTTCAATGATGGCGTCGTAGGTGGAAAAGAGCAGGGAAGTCATCGGTCTGGTCCTGTGCAAGTGTCGAAACAGAGACCGGCCCGGCTGAAGTCCGCTTTCACGCCTTGCATGCACAGTTGGAGCAGGGGCTGCCCGCTGCTTGCCCGCCTTTGCCATCAATACAGCGCTGACTGCCCGAAGGTGCGCCCGGCGCTGGGTTCAGCTATGCCTGACCCCATCCGGTGTGCCGATCATGACTCGATCCCTGTTCGCCAGTTCAACCACTTTCAAGCTGTTTGTGCTGGGTGCGCTGTCATTGCTGTTGCTGATACCCCTGAGCTTGATCTACGGACTCGTCCAGGAACGCGCCGGTCTCGCCAGTGAAGCCGAAGGACGTATCGCCGCCGGTTGGGGCAGGGAACAGAACGTGCTGTTGCCGCTGCTGCGTTTCGAATACAGCCGCGAACGCAGCAATGCTGACCACGAACTGATCAAGGAACGCCGTTCGCTGCTGTTGTCAGCCGCCGAAGCCCGCGTGCGCGCCAGTCTCAGCGCCGAATCGCGACAGCTCGGCATCTATGCCTTGCCGATCTATACCGCGCAGCTGTCGATTGATGCTGAATTCGATCGCTCGCAGATGGACTCCGCGGCTGAGGTCGAGGATGGCTGGAATCTGCAACAGGTGTCGCTGCTCTTGGCGCCGGGCGATCTCACCGGGCTGCGCGAAATCCGCAAGCTCACGGTGGCCGGATTACCGGTGCAGCTCAAGCCCAGTGCCGAACGCTGGAACCTGGGCGCAGTGCCGGCAGGCAGCAGCAGTTTCGATCGTCCGGTGCTGGGCGCTCCCATTGCCTGGTCAGAGGACGGCCAGGATCGCGTGCCGGTGTCGCTGGAACTGGAGCTGGCCGGCGCCCGCGCACTGAATGTGGTACCCAATGCTGCCGAGTTCGAGTTTGCCCTGAGCGGCGACTGGCCACATCCGGGATTCGCGGGTGGTGCCTTGCCACGACAGCGAGAAATCGGCGCCCGGGGCTTCAGCGCCGATTGGCGCCTCCTGGATCTCTCCACCGGTATTCCCACGCTGATTCGCAGTGCCGACGCGATGTCGGTCTGGGGACAACAGTCTGTGGGCGTGGCACTGGTGGAGCCGGGCGGGGTCTATCAGCAGAACGAGCGCAGCGCCAAATACGGCATTCTGGTGCTGGCACTGACCATGGCAGCCCTGTTCCTGACCGAGGTATTGGTGGGTGTGCGTCTGCACCCCTTCCACTATGCCTTGGTGGGGCTGGCGCTGGCGGTGTTCTATCTGCTGCTGCTCGCGCTGTCCGAACACATCGGCTTCGTCAGCGCCTATCTGCTTGCAGCAGGCGCCGTTGTCGCCATGGTCGGGGGCTACAGTGCCGCGGTTCTGCAGGGATGGTTGCGCGGCCTGCTCGGCGGCGGGGTCCTGGCCGGCCTGTATGGCTTTCTGCTGGTGCTGATCCAGGCGGAAGAGCTGTCGCTGCTCTTGGGTGCCATCGGCCTTGCACTGCTGCTGGCCACGGCCATGTACCTGACCCGCCGGCTCGACTGGTACAGTGCCGCACCCGAATCGTCCGACCTCAGCAGCGACCGCACGCCATGAACCTGCTCGCCATTGAATGTTCCACCGAGGTGCTGTCAGTCGCCGTGTTTGCTGGCGGCGAGATCCGCGAGCGCCTGGAAGACGGCGGTCGCCGGCACGGTGATCGACTGCTGGTCATGATCGACGCGGTCATGGCCGATGCCCGCCTGAGCAAGCTCGACCTGCAGGCGGTCGCCTTCGGCTGCGGCCCCGGCGCCTTTACCGGCGTGCGCATGGCGGTGGCCGCGGCCCAGGGCATTGCCTACGGGCTCGACATCCCGGCGCTGCCGGTGTCCTCGCTGGCTGCCCTCGCCCAGGAAGGTTTCGATCGCGGCGCAGCGACGCCAATCCTGGCGTTGGCCGACGCGCGCATGGGCGAGGTCTATGCGGGCTTTTTTGAGGTCGACGAATCCGGTCTGGCGGTGGCGGTTGCCGACGAGCGCCTGTGCAAGCCGGAACAGCTGAAACTGCCTGGTGACGACGTCTGGTGTGCGGTGGGCCCTGGATTGCGCGCCTACCGCAAATTGCTCGACGAGCAGCTCGGCTACAGGATGGATGCCATCGAGCGCAGCATCTATCCCCAGGCCAGCGCCGTGGCCCGTCTCGGCGCGCGGGCACTGCGCGCCGGACTTGGCCTCGAAGCCCGCCAAGCCATGCCGGTGTATCTGCGCAACAAGGTGGCACTGACAGAATCCGAGCGGGCAGCGGCTCGGTAGCGGAGGAGCCGGGGCAGGGGGTACGGGGCACGGGTCACGGGAGAGTGCGCGCTCCTGTAGGTCCAGACTTGTCTGGATGCTCTTGGCAAAGTGCTGAAGAAGCGTCCAGACAAGTCTGGACCTACCAGAGCCCGAAGCCCGTAGCCTTTTCCCGTGCCCCGTGCCCCGTGCCCCGTGCCCCGTGCCTCACCCGCTCGCCTGCTTCGCCCCCAGCCGCCTGGCCCCCGGGCCCTGTGCCGCCAGCTGATCGTTCGTGTTGTACAAGCGACAGGCTTTCAACGACAGACAACCGCAGCCGATGCAGCTCTGCAACTGATCGCGCAGGGCCTGCAGATCGGCGATGCGCTGGTCAAGCGAGGCGCGCCAGTGGCGGGACAAGCGCGTCCAATCGGCCTTGGTCGGCGTGCGCTGCTGCGGCAGTTGCTGCAGCGCCTGGGCGATCTCGGCGAGGCTGATGCCGAGGACCTGAGCGGCACGGATGAAGGCGATGCGCCGCAACACCTGGCGCGGGTAGCGGCGTTGATTGCCGAGACTGCGTTCGCTGGACAAGAGGCCCTGGGCTTCGTAGTAGTGCAGTGCCGAGACCGCGACGCCACTGCGTCGGGCCACCTCGCCTACACTGAGCAGATCCACGGTCCTCATCGCTTGACCTCAAGTCAACTTGAGCTTGCATGCTAGTCCGGTGGCCCTGACGAGACCAGACATGGAAGCCGTGGCAGAGATCAAGATGCAGACCTCCTTGTTCGCACCGCAATGGCGCAGCCTCAGCATCGGCGCCGTGGCGCTGTGTTCGATGATTGCCTTCGAGGCCATCGGGGTTGCCGCCGGCATGCCGGCCGTGGCCACGGCCCTGGATGGACTGTCGCTGTACGCGCTGGCCTTCGGTGGGACCCTGGCTGGATCGGTGGTGTCGATGGTCTGGTCCGGACAGGATTGCGATCGCCATGGCCCATTCCGGTCCATGGCCGGCGGCATCGCCCTGTTTGCGCTGGGTCTGCTGGTGGCGGGACTGGCTCCATCGATGGCGGCGCTGATTGCCAGCCGCATCGTTCAGGGTCTGGGTGTGGGCGCGCTGGGCGTGGCGCTGTACGTGTCCACCGCGCGCGCCTTGCCATCCGCGCTGCATCCGCGACTGTTTGCGCTGTTCTCCACCGCCTGGGTGGTGCCGGCAATCGTCGGGCCGGCGATTTCCGGTTGGATCGTCGAATACTGGGGCTGGCGCTGGCTGTTTCTCGGCGTGGCACTGCTGTTGCTGCCGGTGGCGCTGCTGATCCTGCCGACTCTGCGCGAGACGGGTCAGTCTGCACCTGGCCCGCAACGCTCCTGGCGTACCTTGCCGTGGGCCCTGCTGGCGTCGATCAGCAGCGTCGGGCTGGCGACAGCCGGCTATGCCGGCGGGTGGACCGTGCCAGTTGTTTTTCTCGCCCTCGCCGCGGCCGTGATTTCGGCCGCGCGACTGTTGCCGCACGGCACCTTGACCCTCGCGCGGGGCTTGCCGACCGTGATTGCCATGCGTGGACTCAATTCCGCGGCCTTCTTCCTGTGCGAGGGCTTCGTGCCGCTGTGGCTGCATCAGCAGGCGGGCTGGAGCATCACCGCGGCGGGCCTGGCGCTGACCGGCGGCGCCCTGTGCTGGAGTCTGGGTAGTCAGTTGCAGTCGCGGATCGACGATGAAAGCCTGCGCCTGTCGTGGTTGTCACGCGGCAGCCTGCTGATTGGCACCGGGATATTGCTGTGCGTACTCAGCGTCTTGGGCTGGATACCGGCCATCACCGTGCTGATCGGTTGGTCGCTGGCCGGGCTGGGCATGGGCATGTCCTTCCCCATACTCGGCGTGCTGACCCTCAAACTGGCGCCCAGGGAACAGCAGGGCAGGTATTCCTCGGCGATGCAGCTGTGCTCGGCGCTCGGCACCAGCGGCGCCCTGGCTTTGGGCGGACTGATGTTCTCGCTGCTGCAGGCAGACCGCCGGGTGCTGGCCTACAGCAGCGTGTACCTGCTGGCGGCGCTGTTTGCGTTGGTGTCCTGGCGCAGCGCGGCAAGGGTAGGCATGGGGAATCCGCCAAGGCCTTCTCAATGAGTCGCGGGCCAGCGGTTGGCGTCTGACAGTGCTTGCGGCGGCCGTGGAGGGCGCCGCGCTGCGGCGCCGCTTTGCGCTGAGCGGAGATCAAGAGCGGCCGCGCAGGCGCGCGTCCCTCCCAAATGCCGCTTCGTACCTGCCAGGTCTCATGGCCCGTGCGCATTGACGGGCCGACACCCGACACAGGTGGCTCACAATGAGGCCGGGTCGGCGCTTTTGTGGGTCCAGACTTGTCTGGACGCTCTTGGTGAGGTGAGGAAGAAGCGTCCAGACAAGTCTGGACCTTCAACAGCCCGAAGCGCTTAGCCTTTCCCGTGCCCCGTGCCCCGTGCCCCGTGCCCCGTGCCCCGTGCCCCGTGCCCCGTGCCCCGTGCCCCAACCGACAACCGACAACCGACAACCGACAACTGCCAACCAACCACCTATACTTCGCCGCCCCGTTTTCACAAAGCCCGCCCATGTCCGCTGCCGCGCCCAAGATCGGTTTCGTCAGCCTCGGCTGCCCCAAGGCTCTGGTCGATTCAGAGCGCATCCTCACGCAGTTGCGGGCCGAGGGTTATGCCATCGTGCCCAGCTACGATTCGGCGGATGTGGTGGTGGTCAACACCTGCGGCTTCATCGACGCCGCCGTGGAAGAGTCGCTGGATGCCATTGGCGAGGCCATGGCCGAGAACGGCAAGGTGGTCGTCACCGGTTGCCTGGGTGCGCGCGCCGAGATGATCCGCGAGAAGTTTCCCGGAGTGCTGTCGATTTCCGGGCCGCAGGACTACACCTCGGTGCTCAATGCCGTGCACGCACAGATGCCGCCGCAGCATGATCCCTACCTGGATCTGGTGCCGCCGGCGGGCCTCAAGCTGACGCCGCGGCACTACGCGTACCTCAAGATTTCCGAGGGCTGCAATCATCGCTGCAGCTTCTGCATCATCCCCTCCATGCGCGGCGATCTGGTCAGTCGGCCGATCGACGAAGTGCTGGTCGAGGCCGAGAAGCTGGCGCGAGCCGGGGTCAAGGAACTGCTGGTGATCTCACAGGACACCAGCGCCTACGGCGTTGACACCAAGTACGCCGCCCGCGACTGGCGCGGACAATCGCGCCAGACCCGCTTTCTGGATCTGGCCGACGCGCTGGGCGAGCTCGGCATCTGGGTGCGGATGCACTACGTCTATCCCTACCCGCATGTGGACAAGGTGGTGCCGCTGATGGCCGAGGGCAAGGTGCTGCCCTATCTCGACATTCCCTTCCAGCACAGCAATCCGCGCATCCTCAAGCTGATGAAGCGCCCAGCCAGTGGCGAGAAGAACATCGAGCGGATTCGCGCCTGGCGCGAGATCTGTCCCGAGATCACCCTGCGCAGCACCTTCATTGTCGGTTTCCCGGGCGAGACCGAGGCCGAGTTCGAGGAACTGCTGGATTTTCTCGATGAGGCCCAACTCGATCGCGTTGGCGCCTTTGCCTATTCGCCGGTGACCGGCGCCAAGGCCAACGAGTTGCCCGATCCGGTGCCGGAAGAGATCAAACAGGAACGTCTGCAACGTTTCATGGAAAAGCAGGCCGAGATCAGCGCCCAGCGTCTGCAGGCCAAGGTCGGCAGTGTGCAGCGTGTACTGATCGACGAGGTCGGCCCCACCGTCGCCATCGGCCGAAGCACGGCCGATGCACCGGAGATCGATGGTCAGGTTCACATCGCCACCGGCACCCGCGGCGGCAAGCGCAAGGCGGCCCTGGCCCGTGCCGACGCCCCGCAGCTGCAGCCGGGTCAGTTCGTCGACGTGCGCATCGTCGAGGCCGACGAGCATGATCTGCACGGTGTGCTGGCCTGAGTTGTGTGGCATCGCCGAAAGAGCTTTTTGTCCGCGAAGGACGCAAAGGACGCAAAGAGGGGCAGAGACGTTGTTCGGCCTTCTTCTTTTCCTTTGCGTGTTTTGCGTCCTTTGCGGATGAATGCTCTTTTTGCTCGATACGTGGCCTCTTGGACGCGCCGAGGCTGGTGAGTTGAACGCGCGCGCCCGCTGGCAATCGCCGCCCTTTGACCAACTGGCTGAGTACGCGCCGCTGTTTGAGTTGTCGTGGGACGACGCTCTGGCGGAATTGAATAGGCTGGCGGCGGCGCGATTGCCGGGCGGGCTGGAGTTTGCCGAGCAGGACCTGGCGCTGGCCAGCGATGGCATGAGCTATGAGCAGCGCATCGGTGCGCGCGGGTTGATCGCGATGCGCCGCGATTCGCTGCACGATCTCTACGGCGCGCTTATGTGGCTGCAGTGGCCGCAGAGCAAATGGGCCATTCATCAGGGTCAGTGGGCCGGCATCCTGGCCGTGGGTCCGAAACAACGCACGCGCCACCAGCAGGCGCTCACCCATATCGATGAGGCCGGCACCGTGGTGCTGACCGAAGACCGCACCTTGATCAAGGCGCTGCAGAATCATGATTGGCCAGGGCTGCTGATCGAGCGCCGCGACGACTGGTCCCGCGCCGAGGTCTGGGTGATCGGCCATGCGCTGTTCGAGCTGCGCCAGACCCGACCCTACGATCTGCAGGCCGGCAAGGTGATCGCCGTGCTGGCGGGCGATTCCAGCTGGCGTGATCTGGACTCGCCGCAGCGGCTGGCTCTGCTCGACCGCTGTGTGGCCGAGGGAATCGGCGGCTGCCGCGCCGCGGCCGATCCCAAGGATCAATCCACGCTGCCGCTGGCCGCGGTTCCGGCCTGGGAGCCACGCAGCGCCGATCCAGCATTCATTGCCAGCGCACCGTGTTTCCGGCCCAAACCGGCAGGACGCATCTATGCCGGGCCGCTGCGTTTGTAGCAGCAGGCGCGCGTCGCCGCTGCTGAAGGAGCGACCTTGTGTCTCCACCGCTGTGGGTAGGAGCGCCCTTGCGGCGCGACCACTGTCTCGGACGTGCGGCTTGTCGGTCGCGACGCGAGGTCGCTTCTACAGGCAAGCTCAGACGAGTCTGGCTCTACAAGATCAATGGCGTGCCGTGCTCCCCCCGCGCTCGCTGTTGCCAACAACCAACAACCAACAACCAATCTTAGGGCGGTGGCAGCGGTGTGGTCGTGTGCCGGAGTGCGCGACGCAGCCAGCGCGAGCGCTGGGCGCGGCCGGTGACGGCGGCGACCAGGTGTTTGGGACGCAAGGGCTTGATCAGATAATCGTCGCCACCGGCGGTGAGCGTTTCGAAGCGTCGTTCCTGGTCTTCGTCGCCCGAGATCAGCACCACGGGGGTGAATGCGGTTTTCGGATGGGCTCGGAACAGGCTGAGCAATTCCAGGCCGTTCAATCCGGGCATGTGCAGATCCAGCAGGATCACGTCCGGCACGAAATTCTCCAGGGTCGACAACGCCTGGGTGGGGTCATTGATGACGCGCGACTCCATGCCGGAGCGTTTCAGCACCGACTCCACCACCATCGTCATCGAGCTGTCGTCATCAATGATCAAGGCCCGGTACGGATCCAGCCGATCGCGCAGCACTTCGACGATTTCCACCGCCAGTGCGTCCACGTCGGCGGGCAGCACGAAAAAGCCGTCAGCACCGGCCTGGCCGGCCTTCAGGCGCAGACGCGGTTCATCGCTGCGCGAGACCACGAACAGGCCAATGCGGCGGCGTGCCTGATCCAGTGACGGATCGAGTTGCAGCAGCTTGTCCCAGACATCCAGGGCCGCCGCCGGCAGGATCAATCCCTTCACCTCCGTCCTGGCCAGCCACTGGGCGGTCTGCCGGTCCAGGCGCAACAAGGGCTGCACCACATAGCCCACATCCTCCAGCGCCAGTCCAAGGGTGCCGGCGTCGCGACCGGTGGGGTCGATGAAGATGATGGTGTTGGGTGGCGGGATCGCCTCTGCAGCCGGCTCAGGATCTGGTGCCTTGTGAACGGCCGGTGCCACGACGGCCGCGGATTCGACCGCTGCCGGCGTCGGCTCGGCGCTGTCCGGTGTCGGCAGGATGATGTCCAGCGCCGACGAGGTTTCCAGTCGCTGCAACTGTTCGCTCACCGAGTCCAGCAGCGCCACCAGTTGCAGGCGATTGGCGTCGACCGGACCGACCCGCGAGTCGGCAAAGGCGCTGAGGTAGGCGGCGAAGCCGAGCACGGCTTCAGCCAGCGAGCTGTGGCGCGCATCGTTCAGCGGTTCTGCCAGTTCCTCGGCGGTGACGCAGACGCGCTCCGCGAGATCCATGTCCCAAGGCACGGCCAGCAGTTTGCGGGCGTCGGCTTCGAGCTGCTTGAGTGGTTCCAGATCCGTCATGCCCCTGGGCCGTTCGTTTCGTAAGGGTTGGGAATGCCAAGGTGCTCCAAGGCCTCGATCTCGATGGCTTCCATGATCCTGGCGGCCGCCGCGTCTTCGTGATCGTACCCGAGCAGGTGCAGAACGCCGTGTATACAAAGGTGAGCATGGTGCTGGTGCAGGGATTTGCCCTGCTCGGCGGCCTCGCGGGCCACCACGGGCGCGCACAGGGCGATATCGCCGAGCAGCCGGGTCTGCCCATCGTCGATCAGTGCATCTGCCGGGAAGGACAGGACATTGGTGGCATAGGCCTTGCCGCGATAGTCGCGGTTCAGCGCCAGACCCTCGTCGGCGTCGACCACCCGCAGCGACAGCTGATGCCGACCGGATACGCCAGCCGTGCTCAAGGCCGATCGTGCCCAGCGGGCATAGGATCTAGGTGCCGGCAGGCCGCGTCTGCCGCAGCCGTAACCCAGCAACAACTCCAGCGTGGCCTCGGGGGCCGTGGAATCCGGTGACATCACTCCCGCTGCTCGAAGCGCTCGTAGGCCTGAACAATACGCGCCACCAGGGGATGCCGGACCACGTCGCCGCTCTGGAAGAACGTGAAACTTATGCCGTCCACGCCCTTGAGCACCTCGATGGCGTGGCGCAGTCCCGATTGATCCTTGCGCGGCAGGTCGATCTGGGTGACATCGCCGGTGATCACTGCGGTGGAGCCAAAGCCGATGCGGGTCAGGAACATCTTCATCTGTTCGATGGTGGTGTTCTGGGCCTCGTCCAGGATCACGAAGGAGTCGTTCAGGGTGCGTCCGCGCATGAAAGCCAGCGGCGCAATCTCGATGACATTGCGCTCCAGCAGGCGCGTGACCTTTTCCACGCCCATCATCTCGTAAAGGGCGTCGTACAGCGGGCGCAGATAGGGATCGACCTTCTGGGTGAGATCGCCGGGCAGAAATCCGAGTTTTTCGCCGGCCTCGACCGCCGGCCGCACCAGCAGCAGGCGCTGCACCCGATTGCGATCCAGGGCTTCCACTGCGCTGGCCACGGCCAGATAGGTCTTGCCGGTGCCCGCCGGGCCGATACCGAAATTGATGTCGTGGCTGGCGACTGCATGCAGATAGCGCACCTGATTGGCGCCGCGACCGCGGATCACGCCGCGCTTGGTGCGAATGACGACCTCCTGACTGCCCTCGGCGGCCCGCTCGGCGTAGTCATCGGCCCCCAGTTCCTTGATGGCCAGATGCACATTGGCCGCGGTCAGGATTTCATGGTCGGCAGCCTCGTACAGCAGTCGCAGCAGCCGCGCCGCCGACTTGACCGCTTCGGGTGCACCGCTCAGCCTGAACAGATTGCCGCGATTGGCGATCTCCACGCCCACCCGCAGTTCGACCTCGCGCAGATGCTCGTCAAAAGGCCCGCACAGATTGGCCAGGCGCTCATTGTCCTCCGGTTCCAGGATCAGGGTTTCCGAATCGAGGGTTGAGGGGGTGGGGGATCTTGTTGCCATGTCTGTGCGGGTACTCCAGTTGCTGTTCTTGGGTTGGATTTGGGAGAGCGTTTTTGTCCGCAAAGGACGCAAAGGTGAAGCAGGAATATGATTGTTGACGCCGCGAGCTGGAACTGCCGCGCCAGCGCCGCACCGGCATTCGCGAGCTACCGAGTGCTGTAGGCAATCCGCCTCTGCCGAATCCAAGACCTTTGCTCTTCTTGGTGTCCTTTGCGTCCTTTGCGGACAAATGCTCTTTCGGAGATCAGGCCTCGGCAGCAACGCCCACCGCCACCCGCCCCCGCAAGCTGTTCGCCATGGCCTCGGTGATGACCACATCGACGAACTGTCCGATCAGGCGCTCGGGGCCGGCGAAGTTGACGTAGCGCATGTTCTCGGTGCGGCCGGTGAGCTCGTTGGCATCCTTGCGGCTGAGGCCTTCGACCAGAACGCGTTGGGTGCTGCCGATCATGGCCTGGCTGATGTCGCGGGCGTTGTCGTTGATCCGTGCCTGCAGCCGGTAGAGGCGTTCCTTTTTGACCTGATCGGGCGTGTCATCGGCCAGATTCGAGGCCGGAGTACCCGGACGCCGGCTGTAGATAAAGCTGAAGCTCTGATCGAAGCGGATGTCCTCGACCAGCTTCATGGTGGCTTCGAAATCGGCATCGGTTTCGCCAGGGAAGCCGACGATGATGTCGGTGGAGATGCTGATATCCGGGCGCACGGCGCGCAGCTTGCGGATCTTCTGCTTGTACTCGAGCACGGTGTGACCACGCTTCATGGCGCTGAGAATGCGGTCGGAACCAGCCTGCACCGGCAGATGCAGATAGTTGGCGAGCTTGTCGCACTGGGCATAGGCGGCGATCAGACTGTCGTTGAATTCGACCGGGTGCGAGGTGGTGAAGCGGATCCGGCCGATGCCGTCGATCTGGGCGATGTACTGGATCAGCAGGCCGAGATCACAGATCTCGCCGTCGTGCATGGGGCCGCGGTAGGCATTGACGTTCTGGCCCAGCAGATTGACCTCGCGCACGCCCTGTTCGGCCAGGGAGGCGACTTCGGCGATGACATCGTCGAAAGGCCGGCTGACTTCCTCGCCACGGGTGTAGGGCACCACGCAGAAGGAGCAGTACTTGCTGCAGCCCTCCATGATCGAAACAAAGGCCGTGGGGCCCTCGGCGCGCGGCTCGGGCAGGGCATCGAACTTCTCGATCTCCGGGAACGAGATGTCCACCTGCGGGCGCTTTTCGGCGCGCAGCCGGCTCACCATGTCCGGCAGCCGGTGCAGCGTCTGTGGGCCAAAGACCAGATCGACGTAGGGCGCGCGCTTGACGATGGCCTCGCCTTCCTGGCTGGCCACGCAACCGCCGACGCCGATGATCAGCTCGGGCTTGGCCTTCTTCAGCAGGTTCCAGCGGCCGAGCTGACTGAAGACCTTGTCCTGGGCCTTCTCGCGGATGGCGCAGGTGTTGACCAGAATGACATCGGCCTCGGATTCGTCCTCGGTCAGGGTCATGCCGTCGGCGGCGCCGAGCACGTCGGCCATCTTCGACGAGTCGTACTCGTTCATCTGGCAGCCGTGGGTCTTGATGAACAACTTGCCGGGCATGACGCGCACTCGCGGACTTCAGGGGGCGCAGATTCTACCTTGCATTGGCTGTACCACTCATGTCGGCCGGCGACGGGACCAAAGGGGATTTCCCGGCGCCGGCCCGAATCCCGATCTGACGCGAATTTCCGCGATGCCGGCCACCGCGTTCGCGCGCATATCTGCTAATTTGTAACGCACCTGCACCTCTAGTCTCCGGAATGTCGCCGCCCGCCCCAATTTCCGTGCTCTGCCGCGCGCTTGCGTTTCCCATGAGGCGCCGACTCTCGACCAGAATCTGGCTGCGGAGCGTGATGCTGGCGCTGGCGCTGGGTTGCTCTTCGGCATGGAGCTTGACCCACGCCGACCACGAATATCTGACCACGGCTGCCGCCGAGCTGGCCGAGGCCCAGCAGGCAGGGGATCACGCCGCCGCCAGCGCCGCGATGCTGCGGATGGCGGCGCACTATCGCGCCCGAGGGCTGTGGTCTCAGGTGCTGGATCTGGCTGATCGGGCACGGGCGGAGCTGGAAGGTGAGGCAGGAACGCCACAGTTGCAGGCGGATATTGATCTGACCTTTGCCGCCGCCGTGCAGGAGCTCAATCGCGTCGACGAAGCGCTGCAGCCGATGATTCGGGCCCTGGCCACCGCGCGGCGGCTGGACGATGCCGATCTGGAGGCCCGGGCCCTGGTCGGGCTGTCGTCCCTGCAGGGACGCGGTGGCAATCTGGCAGCGGCGCAACGTCTGGCCGAACAGGCACTGCTAGCCGCGCGACAAGCCGGCAATCGCGAGTGGCAGGCTCGGGCCTTGCTCAATCAGGGCAACGTGGCTTACCAGCAATCCGAGCATGAGCGCGCTCTGGCGCTGGTGCAGCAGGCGATGCGTGTGGCTCCGGCAGCTGCTGCTTCGGATCTGCCGCAGCAGTTGCTGGTCGCCGCTGCCGTGGCCGCAGAGGCTGTCGCCGCGTCGCCGGAGGTGCTGCAATCGGCGAGTGCCGCCGTGGAACAGGCACGGGCCGCAGGCAACGCTTATCTGCTCGCCTTCGGTCTCGAAGTGCAGGGCAAGCTGCAATGCGAACTTGGGGCTACTGCCGCGGCGATGGCCAGCTTTGCCGAAGCCGCCGGTCTGTTCGATGGCGACCGGCACCCCTACGACAGCGGCCGCACCCAATATGCCTGGAGCGATTGTCTGGCCCGCACGGGTGACTATCGGGGGGCCTGGGAGCACGCACAGCAGGGACGGGAACTCACCCGCCAGGGCATGGATCAGCGCCGTGTCGAGTCGATGGAAGCGCTGGATTTTGCCTATCGCGACAAACTACGGGCGCGGGAGATCGCCGATGCCGCGGCCGAACAGCGCAGCCTGAGCGCAGAGCTGCAGCTGCAGCGGGCACTGGTGATCATCGTCGGGCTGGCACTGCTGATGGCGCTGATTGCCGTGTTGTGGCTACTGAGTCGCGCCCGTGGCGCCCGGGCGCAGGCCCGAGCAGCCGAGGCGGCGCAGCAGGCCAGGGCCGATCTGCTGGCGACCGCCGGGCACGAGATCCGCAATCCCTCGCAGGGATTGGTGTCGGCGCTGGCAGCCTTGCAGGATCTGCCGCTGGATTCACAACAGAGGCAAGCCATGAATACCGCCAGGCACGCCGCCGACATGATCGCGCGGCTGTCGCGGGATGTCTTCAACCTGGCGTTGGCGGAGCAGGACCGACTGGTGCTGCATCGTCGTTTCGTGTGTCCGGATGCGCTGGTTCGCGATGCCATCTCGCTGGTGTCGGCGGCTGCCGTGGCCAAGGGGATGGAGATCGATCATCATGACGACAGCGCCGGGCGACGAATCGACATCGATGCCGAGCGCATCATGCAGGCGCTGGTGAATCTGCTGAGCAACGCGGTGCGTTACACAGAGAAAGGGCGGGTCCGTGTCGACAGTCGGCTCATCGACGGAGACAGTCCGATCTGGCGCTGTGACGTCAGTGACACCGGGCCGGGCATTCCTGCGGCGGAGCTGGAACACGTCTTTGATCCCTATTTTCGCGGCGAGCACGGTGCCCGGGTCCACGGCGGCGGACTGGGTCTGGCCGTGGTCCATCGGGTGATTGCCCTCCACGGTGGACAGATTCAGGTCAGCAATCTGCCGGCCGGCGGCGCCCGCTTCCGGATCGAACTGCCGGTGCGGGTCATCGAGGCAGAAACTGACGCTGCGGCGCCGGCGAAACCCGACCTGCCCCTGGCACGTACCCGCATCCTGCTGGTGGATGACGACGAGGATGTGCGTCTGGGGGTGGCCGCCATGGCCGAGCACGCCGGCGCGACAGTGTCGCTGGCCGCAGACGCTTCCCAGGCCGAGGCCGAGTTCCGCAAGATGCTGCCCGATGCCGTACTGGTGGATCTGCACCTTGGCAATGAGCGCGGCGACGAAGTCGCGTGCTCGCTCAAGTCGATCGCGCCGACACTGGTCTGCCGCTGGATTCTGGCGACCGGTTCCATGAGCCGCGAGGACGACATCGCCGGTTTCGATGCGGTGCTGATCAAGCCCTACACGCTGGCCGAATTGCACGCTGCGGTGCGGGGCGATATCACCGATCGAGTCAGGGCATGAGCGCAGCGCGGGATTCAGCGCCATTGGCCGAGCGCATGCGACCGCGCAGCCTGGACGAAATCGTCGGCCAGGCCCATCTGCTGGCGCCGGGAAAGCCGCTGCGCAGGGCGCTGGAAGGCGGCAAGCCGTATTCGATGATCCTCTGGGGTCCGCCGGGATGTGGCAAGACCACGCTGGCGCGCCTGTGCGCGCATCTGGGAGAGGCCGAGTTCCTGTCGATGTCGGCGGTGCTGGGCGGTGTCGCCGAAGTCCGCGCCGCGGTCGCGACGGCCAGGGCGCATCGCGAACAGGGCCAGCGCACCCTGCTGTTCGTCGATGAGGTGCACCGCTTCAACAAGGCCCAGCAGGATGCTTTTCTGCCGCACGTGGAGGACGGCACCATCACCCTGATCGGCGCCACCACCGAGAATCCCTCGTTCGAAGTGAATTCGGCGCTGCTGTCGCGCTGTCGCGTACATGTGCTGAAGTCGGTGGCGGACGAGCAGCTGATCGCGGCGCTCCAGCGGGCGCTGGATGATGCCGAGCGCGGGCTGGGCGCGCGCGGGCTCAAGGCCGAGGCTGCGGCGCTGGAACGCCTGGCGGAGGTCGCTGATGGCGATGTTCGCCGCGCCCTGACGCTGCTGGAGATCGCCGCCGACCAGATCGAGGATGGCGGCACACTGACGCTGGAGTTGCTGCGCAGCGTCGTCACCGAGAGTTTCCGGCGTTTCGACAAGGGTGGCGAGGCCTTCTACGACCAGATCTCGGCACTGCACAAGACCCTGCGCAGCTCCAATCCCGACGCTGCGCTGTACTGGTTTTGCCGGATGCTCGATGGCGGCTGTGACCCCAAATACCTCGCACGCCGGCTGACCCGTTTCGCCAGCGAGGACATCGGCAATGCCGATCCGCGCGCACTGGCGATGTCTCTCGACGCCTGGCAGAGCTACGAGCGCCTGGGCTCACCCGAAGGCGAGGTGGCGTTGGCGCAACTGGTGCTCTACCTGGCCGTTGCTCCCAAGAGCAATGCCGCCTACGCCGCCTACAATGCAGCCCGGGCCTTGGTTGAATCCGGCGGCAGCCTGGGCGTGCCAATGGAGCTGCGCAACGCCCCCACCAAACTCATGAAAGGTCTGGGCTACGGCAAGGGCTATCAGTACGATCACGCCTCCGAACAGGGTATCGCCTTCGATCAGCGCGGTTTCCCGGAAGAACTGGGCGAGCAGACCCTGTATCAGCCGGTGGAGCGCGGCCTGGAGATCAAGATCAAGGAGCGGCTGGACTGGATCAGGGCGCGGCGGGGTGAGGCGTTGGGGGGACGGCAGTGAGGATGGAAAGCGGGGCACGGGGCAAGGGGCAGGGGGCAGGGGAGAAGATGGAAGGCGGGGCACGGAGCAGGGGACACGGGGCAGGGGAAGAGCTCGCGCTGTCGAGCGCCTTGCGCAGGTCGGGGCCGACGCAGGTGCTCTCATCGACACGGGGAGGCAACCGTTGCCTCACATTGCGTTTCCCGTGCCCCGTGCCCCGTGCCCCGTGCCCCGGTCACTCTGCCCCGTTCCCCTGGCGCAACCCGGCCCCATGAACCCCTTCCTCCTCAGCCTGCTGGTGGCTCTCGGCGGTGCCGGCGGTGCGCTCTCGCGTTACTGGATCGGTCAGGCCGTGGTGCGTGTCGTCGGCGCGCCCGCGCCCTGGGCAACGCTGACCGTCAACGTGCTCGGTTGTGGCCTCGCCGGTGCCTTCTTCGCCTGGGCCAGCGTGCGCCACGACACCACCAGCGTGCATGCGCTGGTCATGGTCGGATTCCTCGGCGGTCTGACCACCTTTTCCGCCTTCAGTCTGGATGCGCTGGCGTTGTGGCTACGCGGCCAGGAGCGAATCGCCGTGATCTATGTACTGGCCAATGTGCTGCTATCGCTAGCCTCAGCGGCGGGCGCGTTTCTGCTGACCCGGCGGTTCTTGTAGAGCGGCGCGTGGGGACCAAGAGCGGGGCACGGGGCACGGGGTACGGGGCATGGGAAGATCTGCGGCCCGCGACGCTCTGGCAGGTTCGGACTTGTCCGGACGCTCTTGCTCAGGCTCGCCCCCTGTGGGAGCGGCTTCAGCCGCGACGCTCTCGATCCGCCCTGCAGTCGATCCGGATCGTTCGGAAGAAATGATGCAATCCGGCCCACGGCGAAAGCCTCCAGACAAGTCTGGACCCACAAGAGCCCGAAGCCAGTAGCCTTTTCCCCGTGCCCCGTGCCCCGTGCCCCGTGCCCCGTGCCCCGTGCCCCGTGCCCCGTGCCCCGTGCCCCGTGCCCCGTGCCCCGTGCCCCGTGCCCCGTGCCCCGTGCCCCGCTACTCCCGCGCCAGCGCGAGATCCACCCCGCGCGTGCGCTCTTCCAGCCACTCACCGAAGGCCGCCAGTTCGCCGTAGCGCTCGCAGACCTCAAGGGTGTAACGGAGCACCAGCGGCAGGTCCTTGAGATAGCCGGTCTTGCCGTCGCGATAGTTGAGTCGGGCAAAGATCCCCAGGACCTTGAGGTGGCGTTGCAGGCCCATCCAGTCGAACCAGCGGCGCCAACGGGTGGGTCCGACCTCAACGACGCCGGTTGCAATCAGGCGCTGTCGGTAGTCCTCCGCCCAGTCTTGCACCTGCGCCCGCGGCCACTGGATGTAGCAGTCCTTCAGCAGAGACACCAGGTCATAAGTGACCGGCCCGACCACGGCATCCTGGAAATCGATGATTCCGGGATTGGCGCCGGGCACGATCATCAGGTTGCGCGAGTGGTAATCGCGATGCACGAACCGGGTCGGCTGTTCGAGCGCGCTGCGCAGCAGAGTGCGGGTGCTGGCCTGGATCAGTTCGGTCTCGCGTCCATCGGGCTCATGGCCCAGGTGCCGCCTCAGGAACCAGGTTTCGAACAGGTCCATCTCGGCGCCCAGACGTGCGCTGTCGTAGTGCGGCAGTCCGGCGTAGTCCACCTGCGTCTGCATCGTCAACAAGGCCGCCATCGCGTCGCCATACAAGGATTCGACCCGGGCTTCGTCGAGTTCCGGCAGGTAGGTGCGGACGCCAAGATCACTGAGCAGCAGAAAGCCCTGTTCCAGATCCTGGGCCAGCACTTCCGGCGCATTCAGCCCGGCACGGCGCAGGCGCGCAGCGATGTCGATGAAGGGGCGCACATCCTCCTTGTCTGGCGGCGCATTCATCACCACCCAGCTGCGCTGGCCCTGATGCGCCCGCCAGTAGCTGCGGAAGCTGGCATCGGCCGAGGCGGCCACGGGCGGGTTGTCGAGCGGGCCGAGGTGGGCTTGGGCGAATTGGGTGAGGGCGGCCAGGCGGTCGGGAGTCAGGGACATGGGGGCTTGGTTGTCGGTTGCTGGTTGTCAGTGGTCGGTCGTGATTCGTACGCTGTCGGAGCGGACTCCGTCCGCGATAGCGGGTCAAGGGCGGAGACCGAAACCGGGGCCAGGTTCATGGACAGCTCCGATCCGCGGCTTGAAGAGCGTCCAGACAAGTCTGGACCTACCAGAGCTTGAGCTGTTGTGGGTCCAGACTTGTCTGGACGCTCTTCCTTTCGTCGTCCAGCAAGAGCAGCGCGGACAGAGTCCGCTCCCACGGACTTTGTTGCTTCTCTCCGCGTCCTCCGCGCCTCCGCGTGAGCCCGCTCATTCAAGCACCCACACCAACAACTGGCACCAGCCGGGTGCCATCAGGCCGTCAGCAAGCGCAAGGCTTCCTCATATTTCGCCCGGGTTCCTTCGATGATTTCTGCGGGTAGCGAGGGTCCAGGCGCGGTCTTGTTCCAGTCCAGCGTCTCCAGATAGTCGCGCACATACTGCTTGTCGAAAGATGGCGGATTGCGCCCCGGTGACCATTCGGCCGCGGGCCAGAAGCGTGAGGAATCTGGCGTCAGCATCTCGTCCATGACCCTGAGGGTGCCGTCTTCGTCCAGGCCAAACTCGAACTTGGTGTCGGCGATGAGGATGCCGCGGGCAGCAGCGAAGCGGCGCGCGTGCATGTACAGAGTCAGCGTGGCCTCGCGCACGCGCTCTGCCAGATCGGCGCCAATCAGTTCGACTACACGATCGAAGCCGATGTTCTCGTCATGGTCGCCCACGGAGGCCTTGGTCGAGGGCGTAAACAGCGGCTCGGGGAGTTCACCGGCCATCGGGATGCCAGTCGGCAGGGCGATGCCGCAGACGCTGCCCAGCGCCTGATATTCCTTCCAGCCTGATCCGATCAGATAGCCGCGGGCAATGGCTTCCACCGGTACCGGCTTCAGGCGCCGGGCGACCACGCTGCGCCGCGCGTACAGCGCCGGATCGACGCCGTCGGGCAGCACGCTGACCGGATCGATGCCGGTCAGATGGTTGGCGCACACGGACTCCGTCCGGGCGAACCAGAAGTTCGACATCTGCGTCAGGATCTCGCCCTTGCCGGGAATGGGGTCGGGCAGGATCACGTCGAAGGCCGACAGCCGATCGGTGGCCACCATCAGCAGGCGCTGATCGGGCAAGGCGTAGACATCGCGGACCTTGCCGCGGTGAATACGGTTCAGACCGGGCAGATTCGATTCAGCAAGAGTCGTAGTCATCAGTTTGGCTCGGCCATGCCTTGCGCTTGCTTACCTGGAAAAGCGTTGGGCGCGAAGGACGCAAAGTAAAAACAGAAAGGACGCGAAGGAAGAGCATAGATTGTCTGAATCGAAATCAACGCGTCACTGGGGTGCAGTTGCCCGGGTTATGTCGCAAGCCCTGGCTGGAAGCCGGATGCAGAGTACGCAAGCGCAAGAGAGAGATCACGAAGAACGGCATTCAGATATTCAAGACCTTCCGGATCGTCTGTCATTACCGGTCGGTGTGCAGTCTCGGCAGTGTCAGCGGACCACAAGGCGTCATTGCGAGCGCAGCGAAGCAATCCAAAAACAAGCTCTCAATAGCACTGGATTGCTTCGTCACTTCGTTCCTCGCAATGACGCGAGAATGATCTGCCGGAGGGTTGATGGGACGCACGGAGCGCCAATCCTGGCAATTGGAATCCCTTTGCGACCTTGCTGCTCTTCCTTTGCGTCCTTCGCGTCCAATGCTTCTGGTAGGACCGGCCGCTCAGCCGATCTCCGCAAAGGCCTCGGCCGCGATGCGCACGGTCTCGGCGATGATCGCTTCGTCGTGGGCGCTGGAGGTGAAGCCGCACTCGTAGGCGCTCGGAGCCCAGTACAGGCCGCGCTTCAGGCAGGCGTGGAAGAAGCGCTTGAAGCGTTCGATGTCGCAGGCCTGGGCCTGGGCAAAGGTGCTCACCGGGGTTTCACTGAAGAAGAAGCCGAACATGCCTCCAATCGACAGGGTCTGCAGCGGAATTCCGGCGGCGCGGGCACCGGCCTCCAGTCCTTTGCACAGGTCCCTGGTTCTGGCCTCCAGCGTCTCGAAGAATCCCGGTTCCTGGATCAGTT
This sequence comes from Rhodanobacteraceae bacterium, assembly GCA_024234055.1. NCBI lineage: Bacteria > Pseudomonadati > Pseudomonadota > Gammaproteobacteria > Lysobacterales > Rhodanobacteraceae > Rhodanobacteraceae bacterium. Next base: position 57,732 of record JACKOW010000008.1, on the reverse strand, counting down.
GCAGATTGGCGAGGCCTGCGGCCATGGCGACTGGATTGCCGGACAACGTGCCGGCCTGATAGACCGGCCCCAGCGGCGCGATCTTCTCCATGATCTCGCGCTTGCCACCGTAGGCACCCACCGGCATGCCAGCGCCGATGACCTTGCCGAAGGTGCTGAGATCGGGAGTGACGCCGTAGTGCTGCTGGGCGCCGCCCGGGGCCACACGGAAACCGGTCATGACTTCGTCGATGATGAATACCGAGCCGTAGTCGTCGCACAGCGAGCGCAGGCCTTCGAGGAAGCCCGGCAGCGGCGTGATCATGTTCATGTTGCCGGCGATGGGCTCGACGATCACCGCAGCAATTTCGTGGCCGACCTCCTTGAAGATCGCCCGCACCTGTTCCAGATTGTTGTAGTCCGCGGTCATGGTCAAGTCTGCCAGCGCCTTGGGCACGCCCGGGGAATTGGGCAGGCCCAAGGTCAGTACGCCGCTGCCGGCCTTGACCAGGAAGGAATCGCCGTGGCCGTGGTAGCAGCCGGCAAATTTGAGGATGCGTTCACGCCCGGTGTAGCCGCGCGCCAGACGGATGGCAGACAGGCAGGCCTCGGTGCCGGAGGACACGAAACGCACCAGATCCAGGCCCGGCACCAGCTTGATGATCTCCTTCGCCAGATCGGTCTCCAGCGTATTCGGGCAGCCGTAGCTCATGCCCAGCGCGGCGGTGTCCTGCACCGCCTTGACCACTTTCGGATGGGCATGGCCGGCAATCATCGGGCCCCAGGAACCGATGTAATCGATATAGCGCTTGCCTTCGATGTCCCATAGGTAGGCGCCTTCGGCGCGGGCGACAAAGAAGGGTTCGCCGCCGACCTGGGTAAAGGCGCGCACCGGAGAATTGACACCGCCGGGAATCACGGTCTGGGCGGCGAGGAAGGCTTCCTTGTTGGAAGCCCGGACCGGGGACCCGGGACCCGGGACCCGGGGAGAGCGTTCGCCTGGATGTGAGTTTGAGTTCATTCGATATGTTTCCGTGATTGAGTAATGGTTGGCTTTCGAGCGGAAATGCCGACTTGTCGGCGCGCCACGCCCTTGATCTTCCCGGGGCCCCGGTCCCGGGTCCCGACAGGAAGGCCCAGCGGGCTCCCGGCTACAGAAATAGATCCGGCAGCAACGCCATCCCCGGCTTCACGGCGTAGCGATCGAAATCGCTGACGCCGGCGGCTCGGAGCACGTCTTCGTCGATCAGAAACTGGCCTGTCCGTTCCCGGCTGGGTGTCGTGAGGATGGCGTGGGCGGCGTCGGCCATGATCTCGGGCGTGCGGCAGCGGTCGGGATCCACGCCGGGAATCATGGCCAGCGCGGCGGTGTGGATCACGGTGCGCGGCCACAACGCGTTGATGGCGATGCCGTCGGCGGCAAATTCAGGCGCCATGCCGAGCACGCACTGGCTCATGCCGTATTTGGCCATGGTGTAGGCGGTGTGCGGCGCAAACCACTTCGGATCCATGTTCAGCGGCGGCGCCAGCGTCAGGATATGCGGATTGGCAGACTGCTTCAGGTGCGGGATGCAAGTCTGGCTGACCAGGAACGTGCCGCGCACATTGACCCCGAACATCAGATCGAAGCGTTTCATCGGCGTATCCAGCGTGCCGGTCAGACTGATCGCGCTGGCATTGTTGACCAGGATGTCGATACCGCCGAAGTGGGCCACAGCCTGGGCGACGGCCGCCTGCACCTGCTGGTCTTCGCGGATGTCACAGCGGATGGCCAGCGCCTTGCCGCCGGCAGCCTCGATGGCTGCGGCGACCGAGTGAATCGTACCTGGGAGCTTCGGGTGCGCCCGTTCGGTCTTGGCCGCGAGCACGATATTGGCGCCATCCCGCGCCGCGCGCAGGGCAATGGCCTCGCCGATGCCGCGCGAGCCGCCGGTGATGAACAGGGTCTGGTTGCGCAGAGTAGCCATGGTGATGTGATTCCGCTGCTTGCTTGACGGCGGTCATGCTAGCCGATCGCCCGCCATCGTGAGGTGCGCGCTCTCAGTTGACCATTCGCCGATGGAGTCGGCGACGATCTGGCTGAGAGTCCCGCTCGCCCCTGGTGGCACGTCCAAGCCACTGTGGGAGCGGACTCTGTCCGCGACAGGCTTTGCGGTGTGCCTGGTGTCGCGGACCAAGTCCGCTACCACAGAAAGAGCTTGCATCCCAAGACTCAAACGCTCTTCTCCGCCTTCTTTCGGCTTTTCCTTTGCGTCCTCTGCGCCTGCAACGGGCCGCGCAACTAGTAGGAGCGCCCTTGCGGCGCGACCGATGAGTTCAGACCGCGAAGAGGCGGTCGCGACGCGAGGTCGCTCCTGCAACGGGCCGCGCAATTAGTAGGAGCGCCCTTGCGGCGCGACCGATGAGTTCAGACCGCGAAGAGGCGGTCGCGACGCGAGGTCGCTCCTACTCTGGTTCGGCGTCGCTGCGGAAGCGGGGCAGGGCGTCAACCACGCGTTGCAGGCGTTCGTTGGCGTCAGTGAGTTCCAGCAGCTGCTGCTTCTCGCCCAGGCTGAAGGGCAGCAGTTCCGCCAGTCTGAAGCTGATCCAGGTGGCGTCGTCGAGTTCGGCCTTGGTTGGCGGCGGGGCGCCTTCGATGAGGTTTTCGACCAGTCCCTGCGCCAGCCTGGCCAGCAGCGAGTATTCCGGTGGCAGCTCCTGGCTGGGCTCGTCTTCCCAGAGGGTGAGTTTGCCGATCAGCAGGCCATCGTCGCGCGAGCGGGCCTGATCGACGTGGAAGCGCCGTCCGCCCTGCGCGCGGATGCCGAGCAGGCCGTCGGGCAGGGTGTAGAAATCGACGATCTGCGCCAGCGTGCCGATGGCCAGCGCCGATGAGCTCTGGTCATCGTCGGTGCCGCGCAACAGCAGGGTCACGCCGAAGGGCCTGGAATCACGGGCACAGTCGCGGATCATGGCCAGATAGCGCGGCTCGAAGATACGCAGCGCCAGCGTGCCGCCGGGATAGAGCACGGTGGATAGCGGGAACAGCGGATATTCGTCGGACGACAGGCTCATGGCAGACGCACCCGGTTCAGGCCGGCGAGCCGCACGGAAGCTCGCTCAGCTGCGCCAGCAAACGCCGCGACGCGCCTTCGAATCCGCCATTGCTCATGAATATGATGTGGTCGCCACTACGCGCCTCGCGGGCGACTGCGTCCAGCAGTTCGGGCACCGATGCGGCTATCGCCAGTCGGGCGCCGACCGGTGCCAGCGTACGCGCGGCATCCCAGCCCAGCTCCGGTCGCGCCAGCACGTGTACGCGATCGGCTGGGATGAATGCCTTGGGCAGCGCCAGTGCGTGCGCGCCTTGGCGCATCGAATTGCTGCGAGGCTCCATCACCGCGATCAGCCGGGCATTGCCGATGGCCGCGCGCAAGCCCTCCAGGGTGGTGGCGATGGCAGTCGGATGATGTGCAAAATCGTCGTAGATGCGGATGCCATGAATCTCGCCCACGCTTTCCAGGCGCCGGCGGACGCTGCCGAAGGCGCCGAGCAGTTCCAGGCTGTGGGCGGGATTCAGACCGATGGCGGCCGCGGCGGCAATCGCGCCAACGGCATTGGCGACATTGTGCCGTCCCAGCAGTTTCCAGCGCGTCTCACCGATCAGGCTGCCGTGATTCCACAGCCGGAAGTGGGAGCCATCGTCACTCAGCAGTTCGCCTCGCCAGTCGAATTCGGCGCTGTCCAGGCCAAAGCGCTCCACCGGCGTCCAACAGCCCATCTCCAGCACCTGCGCCAGCGAAGCGTCCTCGCCGTTGACGATCAGCCTGCCGTTGCCGGGAACCGTGCGCACCAGATGGTGGAACTGGCGCTGGATGGCGGCAAGATCCGGGAAGATGTCGGCGTGGTCGTATTCGAGGTTGTTGAGGATTGCGACCGTCGGCCGGTAATGCACGAACTTGGAGCGCTTGTCGAAGAAGGCGGTGTCGTATTCGTCGGCCTCGATGACGAAGTCATCGCCGGCGCCCAGGCGCGCCGACACCGGGAAGTCATGCGGCACGCCACCGATCAGAAAGCCTGGATCGCGTCCCTGGCGGTCGAGCAGAAAGGCCAGCAACGCCGAGGTGGTGGTCTTGCCGTGGGTGCCGGCCACCGCCAGCACGCGGCGGCGGTGCAGCACCCGTCGGGCCAGCCATTCGGGGCCGCTGGTGTATTCCAGACGCCGATCCAGCACCGATTCCACCGCTGCGTTGCCACGCGAGAGCGCGTTGCCGACGGCGATCTCTGCCGGTGGCGGCGGCAGGTGCTCGGCGCTGTAGCCCTCATGCAACTGGATGCCGAGGGCTTCCAGCTGGGTGCTCATCGGCGGATAGACATCACGGTCGCTGCCCGATACCTTCATCCCGGATTCGCGGGCAATGGCGGCGATGCCGCCCATGAAGGTGCCGCAGATACCGAGGATGTGCAGGTCGGTGTTCATCCTAGAAACTCATTCGAATGGAAACATCACGGCAGCGATCTCGTTGAACAGCATGAATAGGCCCAGCGACAGTGGCAACGCCAGCCAGAATTTCAGCGACAACGCATGGCGCAGGATGTGGGCATTGACGACGATGCTCCAGATCAGCAATGAGAGAAAGCCCAGTTGCAGGACCTGCAGCCCGAGATCAGGACTGTCACCTTGTGAGCGCACCAAGGCCGAGGCAATCGGCAACAGGATGAAGGTGAGCAGGGCACTGACCGCGTACATCGCGATCAGCGTCTGCAGGAATCGGGGCGTACGGTTGAAGACCCGCATCACCGCGTAGACCATCAGCACATTCAGCAGCATCCGGCCCAGCAGCACGTCGAAGGCCAGCTCGCTGCCCAGGGCCTGCAGATAGAACACGCTGGAGATCAGGTCCAGGACCAGCAGCTGCGCCAGCAGCATTGGCGAGGGTGGGGCGTCGGCCGGCGTGCCGCGCAGTTGCAGCAGATCCAGCGTCCACCGCAGCAATGCTGTCAGGCCCATGTTGCCGTCTCGCTGACGCTGAGCAGCGAGACTCCGACCTGTTCGGCCACAGGCTGACGCCGCCGATGCTTCATGGGCATTATCCAAATCATGGAGACAAGCAAGCCACACACCTCGATCGTTGACGCCCGCGGTCTGATGTGTCCGGAACCGCTGGTGTACTTGCGCCGGGCGATGCGCAACTCACCGGCGGGCGCAGAATTTGAAGTCTGGGCCACCGACCCGCTGGCCGGTCTGGACATCGAAGCCCTGTGCGCCCGCGGAGCATGCCAGTATCTGGGATGCACAAGCGGTGACGATGGCGTGCTGAAGATCCGGGTGCGCAGCGCCTGATCCGTCAAGCCAGGGCGGCGATGATGCGCTCCAGAATCTCGTCCATGCTGCCTTCGCCTGGTACGCGCACCAGCGCACCGTGCTTCTCGTAGAAATCGATCACCGGCGCGGTCTGTTCGGTGTACACGTGCAGGCGATGGGCCACCGATTCTGGATTGTCGTCGGCCCGACCCTCGGCCTGGGCCCGTCCGGCCAGTCGCTGCAGCAGGGTGCTTTCGGCCACGTCCAGTTGCACGGCGCGGTCGATGGGCTGACCCAGCCGGCCGAGCAGCGCTTCCAGCGCATTGGCCTGCGCCAGATTGCGCGGATAGCCATCGAGAATGAAGCCGCCGAGCACGTCAGGCTGGCTGAAACGCTCTTCGAGCATGCCGAGCACGATCTCATCGGACACCAGTGCTCCGGCCGCCATGACCGCCTTGGCCTGAAGGCCGAGCGGTGTGCCCGCGGCCACGGCAGCGCGCAGGATCTCGCCGGTGGAGATGTGGGGAACGTTCAATCGCGTTTTCAGCAGGGCTGCTTGCGTCCCCTTGCCGGAACCGGGAGCACCCAGAAGTACGATGCGCATGCTAGTAGTCTCAGAGGGCGGCCGCCGTCAACGACAGCGTGCCAGCGCTTGACGAGGAAATAAAGACAAACAATGGTCGAACCTAGCGTGCGCCACCCGCACAAGTCAAACTGCGCTGCAGCGAGAGTTGCCGGACCGGCGATTTGCCTCCGAAACCGGAGCTCGTGCGCCCGAAACCTGCCCAGGAGCCATCCATGTCAGTCGCCAATCTGCTCTATGCCCAATCCGGTGGCGTCACTGCCACCATCAATGCCAGTGCGTCGGCCGTCATTGAAACGGCGCGCAGGCATCCGTCCCGGATTGGCCGCGTGTATGCGGCCCGCAACGGCATCATCGGCGTGCTGCGCGAGGACCTGATCGATACTCGGCTGGAAAAGCCCGAAGCCATTCGCGCCCTCAGGCACACGCCCGGCGGCGCCTTCGGCTCCTGCCGCTTCAAGCTCAAGTCGCTGGAGCAGGATCGCGCTCACTACGAGCGCGTGGTCGAGGTCTGCAAGGCCCATGATATCGGCTACTTCCTCTACAACGGTGGCAATGACTCGGCCGATACCACGCACAAGCTGTCGCAGGTGGCCGAGGCACTCGGACATCCGATGGTCTGCGTCGGCGTGCCCAAGACCATCGATAACGATCTGGCGCTGACCGATGTCTGCCCCGGCTTTGGCTCGGTGGCCAAGTACGTGGCGGTGTCCACCCGCGAAGCCAGTCTGGATGTGCTGAGCATGGCCGAATCCTCGACCAAGGTCTTCGTGCTGGAGGTGATGGGGCGTCATGCCGGCTGGATTGCGGCAGCGGCCGGCCTGGCCGGTTCGAAGGAGGGCGAACCGCCGCACCTGATCCTGTTCCCCGAGGTGGCCTTCGACGAAACCCGCTTCCTGGCGGCGGTCAAGCTGGCGGTGGAGAAGCACGGCTATTGCACGGTGGTGGTGTCCGAAGGCGTGCGTGATGCCCAGGGACGGTTTCTGGCCGAGGCTGGCAGCAAGGATGCTTTCGGTCATGTGCAACTGGGGGGCGCCGGTCCGGTGGTGGCCGAAAAGGTGCGGGCGGCGCTGGGCTACAAATACCATTGGGCGGTGTCGGACTATCTGCAGCGCTCCGCGCGCCATATCGCCAGCAAGACTGATCTGGACATCAGCCTCAAGGTCGGCGCGGCGGCGGTCAAGCTGGCGCTGGCCGGCAAGAACGCGGTGATGCCCATCGTCAAGCGCCTGTCCAACCGGCCCTATCGATACGAGATTGTCACGGCCCATCTGGCAGATATCGCCAACAAGGAGCGCAAGCTGCCGCCGGCCTACATTCGTGAGGATGGTCTTGGCATTACCCGCGCCGCGCGCAGCTATCTGGAAGGCCTGATCCAGGGCGAAGCCTACCCGCCCTATGTCAATGGTCTGCCCGATTATGTGCAGTTGAAGAACCGCCCGGTGGCGCGGCGCTTGCCGGCATATTCCGTTTGAGGGCCTGAGCCTGGGTTGCTCATGCAGGGGCACAGGACAGGGGACCAGGTTTGCGACCTACTGCGATCTTGCCGCATATTTCATCCCGTGCCCCGTGCCCCGTGCCCCTTGTTTTCCCCGTTCAACAGCTGGTGGCGATTGGCTCAGAGGTAAGCTGAATGACTCATTGGATATTCGCCGCAGCTGCGCTGCAGTTCCTTCTGCTGGCTGTGCTGGGGCGCACGCCGCTGTGGCGTGCCACGGGTGTCAGCGTGCTGATCGCGCTGGCAGCGATCTACGTGCTGTGGCGCATGACCGACGGTGGCCAAAGCGGCACCGAAGCCTGGCTGGTGCTGACGTCGCTGCCATTGGCGGCGCTCGGCGCCTTCAACTGGCGCAAACCGCTGGGCAAGCTGGCCCTGGTACTCGGTGTGGTACTGACCGCGGCGCTGCTGCTGACCTGGTACTGGGCCAGCAGCGCTGGTGCCGATGACATCGCGGCCATCATCATCTACGCCACGCTGGTACTGGTGGCAATGGTCGCGCTGTTCATGATCGGTGGTGTGCTGGGCATGCGTCTGCTGGTCGAGCGCACCCGCAATGACTAGCCCGCATCTGTCACAGCTGCGCGAACGTCCGCAACAGGTGTGAGAAATGCGGTCTAGTGGTCTGGGCGCAGCGACCAGCGTGCGGAACCCGCTCAGCTTGCCTGCAGCAGCAGCGGTCCGAATTCATGTTCTTGCCGAACTCTGCTGGCAGGTGTCTTGTGCAGACCCGGCAGCAGCATCGCCCGGCCGCGCTGCCCGGAGCTGAAGGCCACCAGCTGCTGGCGCGCGTCGCGCTCCGAGTTCCAGCCGTAGATGGCGACATCGCCGTGGGTCCACTGCCCTTGGAGCGCCGTTATATTGCGCTCGCGCACCAGCGCCAGGGCATGTGCGCCGGCAGCTTCCAGCAGGGCCGGTGTGGGGCCGGGTCCGAGGAACACCGCGAGCGCCTCGGTGACACTCCTGCTCGGCAGCCCGGGTTCGGCCTCGATGGCAATGGCGACCATGGCGTCTGCACCAAATCGGCGAAGCAGCACGCCGTGCGCCGCTGACTGCCAGAAGGCCAGTGACTGTTGCAGCGACGGCCAGCCTGAGAGCAGGACCGCATGCGCGGAGCCATTTTGACCGTATTGCTCCACCATTGGCGCCGGTGCCATTGCTGCAAAGTGTCCGCCGTGCCGCTGGTGCAGCGCCGGCAATGCTGCAACGTAGTCCGAGAAGCTGCGGTCGCTGGCGCGTGCAAGCAACAGCAGATAGGCTGCAGGGTCGGTCATCGAGGGCACTCCAGGGGTTGCTTTCGAGCCGCTCTAGCTGGCGGCCTTGATCAAATCCAATGTCGATGATCGGTCAGGGGGCGTCAGCAATGTGACGGACGCGTCACAGTGCTTGACAAGAGTATCAGGAATTGGCTCCTTCGCGTCAGATTGTGACCTGGTTCGCCCTACGCCCTGCCAAGGCATCGCCTGCAAGACCAGATGTCACCCCGGTCATCGCCGAATTCCGCCCGTTGTGGGCCTTGAGGGGCCCTGCGGAGCACGCCGTGCTCTACAAGCGGGCAGGCCGCCCGTATACTCCGCCCGCCTTTTTCCCGGTCGATCCGGACCGGGGTAGATGTACCAATACTCACAACTGGGGAAGATCCATGCTTGAGCAGTACGGAATCATGATTGCGCTGGGATGCGCAGTCGTCGCGGTGCTTTACGGCATCGTGTCGACGCAGTGGATCCTGAAGCAGCCCGCGGGCAACGCGCGCATGCAGGAAATTGCTGCGGCCATTCAGGAAGGCGCCAAGGCCTACCTGAACCGTCAGTACACCACCATCGGCATCGTCGGCATCGGCCTGTTCGTGGTGATCGGCCTGGCGCTGAGCTGGACCACGGCAGCCGGCTTCGCGATCGGTGCAGTGCTCTCGGGCCTGGCCGGCTACACCGGCATGTTCGTCTCGGTGCGAGCCAATGTGCGCACCACCGAAGCCGCGCGCAGCGGCATGAACGCGGCGCTGGCAGTGGCTTTTCGCGGCGGTGCGATCACCGGCATGCTGGTCGTGGGCCTGGGTCTGCTCGGCGTCGCCGGCTTCTACGCTTTCCTGCAGACGCAGAGCATGGAAACCGAGAAGCTGCTCAATGCGCTGGTGGGCCTGGCTTTCGGCTCCTCGCTGATCTCGATCTTTGCGCGTCTGGGTGGCGGTATCTTCACCAAGGGCGCCGACGTCGGTGCCGACCTCGTGGGCAAGGTGGAAGCGGGCATCCCGGAAGATGATCCGCGCAACCCGGCGGTGATTGCCGACAACGTGGGCGACAACGTCGGCGACTGCGCCGGCATGGCCGCCGATCTGTTCGAAACCTATGCGGTCACCATCATCGCCACCATGCTGGTCGGCTACATCTTCGCCGCCCAGGCCGGCGCCAACGCGCTGCTGTATCCGCTGGTCATCGGCGGCGTGTCGATCATCGCCTCGATCATCGGCACCTTCTTCGTCAAGGCCAACAACGGCAAGATCATGGCCGCGCTCTACAAGGGCACGATCGTTTCCGGCGTGCTCGCGGCAGCCGCCTTCTACCCGGTCACCACCGCGCTGTTCCCGGCCACCTCGACGGCTCTGCCGGACGGCAGCATGACGCTCTCGGCCATGCAGGTGTTCTACTGCGCCCTGATCGGCCTTGGTCTTACCGGTGCGATGATGTGGATCACCGAGTACTACACGGGTACCGAATATGCCCCGGTGCGCGGCGTGGCCCAGGCTTCCACCACCGGTCACGGCACCAACATCATTGCCGGTCTGGCCGTGTCCATGCGGTCCTGCTGGATGCCGGTGCTCTCGGTGTGCGCCGCGATCTGGGGCACCTACACGCTCGCCGGCCTGTACGGCGTGGCAATCGCCGCCACCGCGATGCTCTCGCTGTCCGGCATGATCGTTGCCCTTGACGCCTACGGCCCGATCACCGACAACGGTGGCGGCATCGCCGAGATGGCCGAGTTGGGTCCGGATGTGCGCAACGTCACCGATCCGCTGGACGCGGTCGGCAACACCACCAAGGCGGTCACCAAGGGCTACGCCATCGGCTCGGCCGCACTCGCGGCGCTGGTGCTGTTTGCGGATTACACGCACAAGCTCGGCACCTACGGCATGAACGACGTCAAGTTCGATCTGTCCAATCCGCTGGTGCTGATCGGCCTGCTGATCGGCGGCCTGATTCCCTATCTGTTCGGCGCGATGGCGATGGAAGCGGTTGGCCGTGCAGCGGGCGCGGTGGTGGTGGAAGTCCGCCGCCAGTTCAAGGAAATCAAGGGCATCATGGAAGGCACCGGCAAGCCGCAGTACGACAAGGCCGTCGACATGCTGACCAAGGCCGCGATCAAGGAAATGATCGTGCCCTCGCTGCTGCCGGTGGCCGTGCCGATCGTGGTCGGTCTGGTCCTCGGCCCGGCGGCCCTCGGCGGTTTGCTGGTCGGCACCATCGTCACCGGCATCTTCGTGGCCATCTCGATGACCACCGGTGGTGGTGCCTGGGATAACGCGAAGAAGTACATCGAGGACGGCAACCACGGTGGCAAGGGCTCCGAAGCCCACAAGGCTGCCGTGACCGGAGATACTGTCGGTGACCCGTACAAGGACACCGCTGGCCCGGCCATCAACCCGCTGATCAAGATCATCAACATCGTGGCACTGCTGATCGTGCCGCTGATCGCCAAGTTCCACGGTTGATCGAGCGGGCGCGCAGCGCGCCCGACGATGGATGCTTGAACCGAAGGCCCCGCGAGCAATCGCGGGGCCTTTTTCGTATCACGCGGCAGACCAACCGGCGCGTTCGCCGCAAGACGTTTGGGGAATGCCGACTCCCGGCAGGGCAAGCTGCAGGGTAGAATGCAGGATCTGTTACATTCTTCGTGACCTGCCCGGGCTCGGGCTTCCGTCCCTTGGCGATTTCGAGAGGATTCCCCGCGATGCGTGAACTGGAAGCCCTGACGGCACAGATGTTGGCGGCCGGGTCCGACGATCAAGCGCGCAATCGCTTGCTGTCGCAGGTTTACGAGGACCTGCTGAAGATCGCCCGGGCCGAGCTGGCCCGGCATGCCCGCGGGGCTACGCTGAACACCCGTGCCCTGGTCAACGAAGCCTATCTCAAGCTGTTCGCCGGCGCGGGCGCCGCGTACCTAAATCGCAAGCACTTCTTCGCGACTGCGGCACAGGCGATGCGCCAGGTCAGCATTGACTACGCCCGGCAGCGTGTCGCTCAGCGGCGCGGAGGTGGAGTCCCGATTTTGGGACTCGATGACATCGAGGCCGAAAGCCTGTCGGTGGACCACCAGGCCGAGGGACTGCTGGCGCTGGACAACGCGCTGCGCAAGCTGGCAGCGCTGGATCCGCGCCTGGCCGAGGTCATTGAGCTACGCTTCTTCGCAGGCATGGAAGTCGACGCCCTGGCCGAACTGCTGGAAGTTTCAGTGCCGACCGTGATTCGCGACACCCGCGCTGCGCGCGCCTGGCTGCAGCGGGAACTCGGCAGCGACTGAGCGGGATGATCTCCGGAGCGTCCGTTCTGCGTATGTCAGGACGAGACCACAACTTCGGAGCTCTCATGCCCGCCTCAACCCTCTGTCGGCCACTGCTGCTGTTGGCCCTGCTCGCCGGACCCGCCGACGCCGGTATTCCCGCCAACCAGCCCACGCTGGAACTGGTGGCGGTAACTCCCAACCAGAGCTATCAGCTCAGGCGCGGGCTGTCGGGCACATCCCATTTCATGCCCGATGTGCGCATGTTCGATGCTGCCAATGCCCTGGATCGCAATGGTAATGCGGTGCCGGGCTTGCCGCGTGGATACCACGAGGGATACGTCAATCTCGGATTCCGCGAGCCCTTCTTCAATCCCGCGACGAAGGACGTCGTGTTTTGGGATTGCGCCAATGGCACGCCCTTCGATTGCGACAACGGGTTTGCGATCAGCGAGCAGGTGATCATGCCGACCAGCGTCTACGCCACCCGGGGAGAATCCTGCATCCGCGGCATCCTAGGCCATGAGCTGTTTCACCACGTCGAGTTCGGTTACGTGAACGACGGTGGCGGCACCGGTTGCTCCGGCGGCTACGGTTCGACCGCCTGTGAAGGCCATGCTCGCGCCATGCAGGACAAGGTGTATTCGGACCTGGATCTGGATCCGGCGGCCAGCTGTGTTGCGACCTTCCGTGGCGAGGCCAACGGCTATCTGGATGCCCCGAATATCAATATCTGGCAGTCCAGCTACCGTTCGGCTCTGTTCTGGACCTATCTGATGGAGCAGTACGGGCACGATCGCAGTGAGCCCGGCCTGGGCGCCGATTTCCTGGTTGACTGGTGGGAACGGGCGCGTGACCAGATGTCTGATCCCTCGATCATTGGTGTGACGGATTACCAGATCAAGCAGGCCAAACCGGAGGACCATGTCACCAATGCCTTCCACGATTTCACCATCGCGAACACCCTGAAAGCGCGCGATCTCACGGAACTGCCGGAATCGGCGCGACTCCGCTACAGCTATCGCGACGAGGATCCGGTGGCCGTCGGCGTCAACAAGATGAAGTTCAAGGAAGCGGCAATCAGCGCGACCATTCCGGTGCCTGCCAATGGAACGCCGGCCGTTGTCAACACCAGCGCCAAGCGCTTCGGAGCACGCTACTACAACTTCCAGACCGAATCCTGTCCTACCGGAAATACGATCCGCTTCGCGGTCTCCCCATCGGTGTTGTTGCCGCAGCAAGTCAATGCTCAGTTCATCGTCCCCGATGGCCTGTTCTCCTTGATCGCGATCGAGGGCGCTACCGGCCCCGGCAAGCCGCGACGCCTGTACAAATATCGCGCCAAGAGCTGGCAACAGACCCTGATCCAGCCCGCAGCCCACTACAACCGGCTCACCGTCATCGTTTCCGGCTGGCATACCGATTTTGCCGGCAGCCTCTCGGTGAGCTGCCTGGCGCCGCCGCCGCTGCCGATCGTTTCCCAGGTCAACAGCCAGTCGCCGATGATCAGTGGCGCGGCGGGTAGTGTGTCGCTGGCCGAGTTCAGCGTCGATCTGCAACAGGCCGATGGCAGCGGGCTGGATACCATGGACCTTCCGGATTTCGGACTGACCATTGATCCCAATGGCGGCTCGGTGCTGCTGCCTGCAGTGCAGAAAGTTCGTGAAGCGGCCTCCCGCATTCGTTGCCTTGCCCTGATTCCCAGCTTGCCCGAGGGCCTTTATCCCCTGCGCATCTCGGCAGCAGGGCGCAGCGTCGATATCCCGGGCGGCCTGCGCGTAGGCGCGCATCAGCCCGAGGTGATCGTCGCCGTGGACACCAGCTCCAGCATGGGCTTGCCGGCCGGCGCCGCGCGTCTTGATGCGGTGAAGTACGCCGCGCTGCGCATCGGGCAATCGTTGCCCAGCGCCAGTCGCCTGGGCCTGCTGAGCTTCGCCGGGCGCAGCAGCACCCCGGCCAGCAATGTCAGCGTGCTCACCGCGCTGGCGCCGCTGACCGCGGCACAACGTCAGCAATGGCAAGCCGATCTCGGCGCTATCGCCAGCAGCGGCCAGAGCAGCATCAAGCTTGGAGATGTGTTGACCAGCAGTATCTCCAGTTTCAGCGGGCAGGGCGCCGGTGGCGAGCGCCACTTGCTGGTCTTCACCGATGGTGGCGATGTGCCCGCCTTCGATATCACCGCTTTCGAGTCCCAGGCGCGTGCTGCCGGCGTGCGAGTGCACATCGTGGCCTTGGGTGGATTGGCTGACCAGCCCTTGCTGGCTCGTATCGCGAGCAGCACCGGCGGCGGCTACCAATACCTGCCAGTAGACGCCTCCGGCCTTGATCGCGGCGCTTTGGTAGGCGCGCTTGATCAGCTGATGGACCGTGTCGGCCGCCGCCAGACCGTGATCGCCGCAAGCGCCAGCACTGGACCCAGCACGCCTGCTGTGCTGCCGATCCTCTTCGATGCCGGGATCGAGCCGGCCAGTGGACCGCACGTCAAGATCTTCGACGGCGTCAGCGCGGTTCCCTTCAGCGCAGTGCGCCTGTATCGACCGGATAACTCGCTGGTCAGCGCCGGACCGGATGTCGAGATCTTCCTCAGCGCTCGCGGATTTTCCTATCAGATCCGCAATGCACCCAGTGGCCAATGGCGTCTTGAGGTCGATCCTTCGGCGGCGGGCGGGGCGATCTCCTTTGACTATTCGGCCGCCGTGGTCGACCCGGCGCGTGGGCTGCGTCTGGCTTTTGCCCGCGCTGCCGGCGACAACGAGCTAGTCGAGTATTTCCGGGTCGGTGAGCCCGTGTTGGTGCAAGCGGCACTGACGGATATCAGCGGACTTGCCGCTCCCGCGTTCGCGCAGGCCACGCTGACCCAGGGCGGTGGTGCGCCGGTCGTGCTGCAATTGCGCGACGACGGAACCCAGGGTGACCAGTTTGCGAATGATCGCGTCTACAGCGCGCTCTATCGCGCCACCGATGACGGCAGCGCCACTGCCATCCTGGATGACCAGACCCAGGCGGGTGCTGATGGCAGTGTCCGGGTCGTAGCCAGCGTGAACCTGGGCAGCGCCGCAGCCCAGGTACTGCTGAACGCCCATGGCAGCTTTGCGATCACCCGCGAAACCGTGGTGGCCGATCTGGACAATGACGGCCTGCCAGATCGATTTGAGCTGCGCCAGGCCTGCCTTGATCCAGCCCAGAATGATGCCGCCAGCGACCGCGATGGCGATGGTGCCAGCAATGCGGCCGAGTACTTGGCCGGCAGCGATCCGTGTGATGTCGACACCGATGACGGTGGCGAGACCGACGGTTCCGAAATCGCGGCAGGTCGAAGTCCTCTTGATTCACTCGACGACGCGCTGCCGCGGATCGGCAACATCGAGATCGTCACGCAGCTCAATGACCACGAGGAGGCCGCTGACCTGCCGGCCTTCAGCCACAGCCTGCGTTTCGACAGCAACCCGGGCTACGCGACCATCCTGGTCAAGCGGGCCATCTCGGTCGACGGGCCCTGGACCGATCACGCCGTGATCGACGCCACTGCAGCCGACGGAAGCTATGTGGATCCCGGCCTGATGCCTGGGCAGAACTATTGCTACCAGCTGATCGGGCGCAACGCCACCCAGGCGGTGGCCGCGGCCAGCGATATCGTTTGTGCCCAGGCGCGTGCCGACTCGACCGCGCCGCGCGGCAGCGTGATCTTGAACCAGGGTGATCCGCGCAGCAGCGCCACCCTTCTGACTGCGTCGATAGCAGTTGATCACGAATCCGCGGCCGGCATGCAGATGCGCCTGCGCCTGCCGGATGGCAGCGACACTGGGTGGATTCCCTATCTGCCTCAGTACCCGGTAGGTGTCAGCATGCTCGTCCCGCCGACGGTGGCTGCGGTTTCGCTGCAACTCCGCGATCCGGCTGGAAACGAATCGATTGAGTACGGCGATGATATCGATCTGGTGCCCGCGGCCACTCTGGGGGCGATCAGTGGCAGCGTCCGGGTCGACACCCGCTTTGGGGATGCCGATGCCGCCCTGCAGGGCGTTTATGTGTTGCCCGCGGACGGCGGCGAATCGGCCCAGCTGAGCGCAGCCGCGGGTGAGTTCACGTTGCCCGATCTGCCGCCGGGTAGCTACCGGCTGGCTTTCGAGCGGGATGGTTACCAGACCCAGTATCTCAACGATATTCTGGTCACTGCTGGCGCGACTGAATCCATCGGCGTCGTGCGCCTGCTGCCAAGGCCCTTGTTCCGGGACGGCTTCGAGGATTGAAACCATTGCCCGGGCGATCGCGGTACCTTGCCAGGTCCGCGGTCGCCCGGCGCTATGCTTGATTCGATCACGTCCCGAGCCCTGCGCGCATGAATCCTGATCGCTGGCAGCAGATTCGCGCCTTGTTTGATGAGGTGCTGGCCGCGGATCCCGCCGCGCGCCAGTCCCTGCTGGATTCCCGTTGTGGTGCGGACCAGGCTCTGCGCGAGGAAGTCGAATCGCTGCTGCGCGCCGATGCCAAGGCCAACGCGAATCCAACCCGATTGCTCGCTGCGGCGCCCGATTTGATCAAGGCAGTCCATGCAGAGCAGGAGAGCCCGGCGGCCGATTTTCGCCTTGGCATGCGCCTGGGGTCCTGGCGCTTGCAGCGACACCTGGGGCGGGGCGGCATGGGCTCGGTCTACCTTGCCGTGCGCGACGATGGAGCCTACCAGCAGCAGGTGGCCATCAAGCTGGTCCGCGCCGATTGGGACAGCGAGCTGTTGCAGCAGCGCTTTCGGACTGAACGCCAGATCCTGGCGGGGCTCAACCATCCGAATATTGCACGCTTGCTGGATGGCGGTCTGGCCGAGGATGGCAAACCCTACCTGGTGCTGGAATTTGTCGACGGCGAAGACATCATCGACTATTGCGACCAGCGCCGTCTGGATCTGCGTTCACGCCTCCAGCTGTTCCTGACGGTTGGCGAGGCTGTCGCTCATGCCCACCATCGCCTGGTCGTGCACCGTGACCTCAAGCCTTCGAACATCCTGGTCGACGCGGCCGGACAGGTGAAGCTGCTGGATTTCGGCATCGCGAAACTGCTTGCCGCCGATGCTGAGGCCACGTCGCCCGAGCAGCGCATGTTCACGCCCGACTACGCCGCCCCCGAGCAGCTGCGCGGCGAGGCCGTTACTGCGGGCGTCGACATTTACGCGCTCGGCCTGCTGCTGTTTCAGTTGCTGACCGGACGCCGACCGTATGGTTCGACCGGCTCCACGCCGGCAGCCTACGAACAGGCCATCCTGACCCAGGAGCCGCAGAGGCCCAGCAGCGCCGCGCTGGTCGACAGTGAGGATGCCCTGGCGCTGGCTACAGAGCGCGGTCTTGACCCGCAGCGACTGAGTCGGATGCTGCGGGGCGATCTCGATGCCATCGTGCTGAAGGCCCTGCGCAAGGACCCGGAAGCCCGCTTCTCCTCGGTGGAGGCAATGCTGGAGGACGTGCGGCGCTATCTGGAACACCGGCCCGTGCAGGCCAGGCGTGGCGATCTTCGCTATCGGCTGGGGCGCTTCCTGCGGAGGCACGCCCTGGCCGTTGGCCTGGGCAGCATTGCGTTGCTGTCGCTGCTGGGCGGGTTCGGAACCGCACTCTGGCAGGCGAGCATTGCCCGCCACGAACGCGATCAGGCGCAGCTCGCCGCGCTCAAGTCCGAGTCTGCTTTTGCCTTCCTCAAGCGTGTCTTCGAACTGGCTGATCCCAACGAGACGATGGGGCGCCAGATCACGGCGGTGGATCTCTTGCGCAAGGGTGCCGCCGATATTGAGATGCAACTGAAAGATCAGCCTGGTGCGCGGATCGAATTGCTGAATGCGCTCGGCGGCGCCTATATGGGCCTCGGGCTGGCGAAGGATGGCCAGCCACTGGTGGAACAGGCGCTGGCGCAGGCACGAGCGCTCAGGGATCCGCTGCTGACCGGTCGCACGCTGTCGCTGCTCTCGGCCCTCTACACCCGAATCGGACAAGCGAACGACGGCATTCCCCTGCTCAAGGAGGCGCTGGCCTTGCCCTTGCCGGGGGATGTCGCCGGCAACAGCCTGCGTGGCGAGCTCGAAGTCCAGATGGGCACCCGGCTGGCAGCGCGTTCGGACTACACCGAGGCCGAGCCGTGGTTCGTTGCCGGATTCGCGCGTCTGCACGAAGGTGGCGGTTTGGCGGCACTGGAAGCGGCGATTCCCTATTCCTCGCTGTTCAACAGCGTTGGCCGGCTGGATGAATCCAGTGCCATTCTGCGGCGGGCCATCGCCCAGGCCAAGCGCGAACTGCCGGCCGGTCATCCGCTACGTGCTTCGCTCAGTGCGCAGCTGGCCACCAACTATTCCCGTGCCGGACACCACGCGGAGGCCTTGCCGCTGATGCGCGCGGCCCTCAAGGACAAGTTGGCAGTGTTCGGTGACAACCACCCCTCGGTGGACACCACCCGGGCCAATCTGGCGCGGACGCTGGTCGAGCTGGGGCGTTGGGCGGAAGCCGAACAGGCCTATGCTGAAGTACTGCCCAGCCTGATCCGCCGCAATGGCGAAAACCATCCCACGGTCGCGGCCGCACAAGCCGGGCTGGCGCGCGCGCTGCTGGACTCCGGGCGGGCGGCCGAATCGCTGCCGCTATGGCAGGCCGCGCAGCGTACCGCTGCAGCTCAGTTTGGCGAGCTCGATTCGGCCGTGGGCATCACCGCCGTTGGCATGGGCAGGGCCTTGCGCGAGTTGGGCCAGCCCGAGCCGGCGCTGGCCCAGTTCGATCTGGCCGAGCGCGTGCAGCAGCGCATAGGGCCGCGCGACACGAAGGGGATGGATCTGCTCGCCAGCGAGCGCACGCGTGCCCTGCTGGCGCTGGATAGGCCGGAACCGGATTGCGCCAGCGCGCGGATCGCCCTGGAGCATTTTCCGGAGCCCGGGGTTCGTCAGGCCTACGCGCGCGTCGTGCTGGGCGAATGCCTGCGCGCCATTGGTCGATCAGACGAAGCGGAAGCGGCCATTCGCACGGGCGTCTCGCAGTTGCGCGAGCTGCAGGACTCAAGTTGGCCCGAGCGCCGTTACGCCGAGGGTCTGGCCGAAAGCCCCGGGTGATGCGCTACGATGGCCCCTGGGCAGCCCTCGGAGCGCGCGCATGCGCAGCGTCTATCAAGCCGAAAACATTATCGATGCCCAGCTGGTCAAGGACGCGCTGGAATCTGCGGGCATCCCCGCTTTCATCACCGGTGCGGCGCTGACCGGTGCCATGGGCGAGTTGCCGGTGATGGGCTTGATCGAAGTCCAGGTGCCCGATTCCGCCGTTGACGCTGCACAGCCTGTCGTTGCCGAGATCGATGAGTGGCTGTCGCAGAGGCCCCAGGATGGACCCGCCATCGACGACGCCGGCTGGATGCCCGAACCCGCCTGATGATCGATGCGCGGGTAGGAGCGACCTCGTGTCGCGTCCGCCGCCGGATCGCCCTGGAGTTGGTCGCAGGTTGCTGTCAGAAGCGGATCGCAGAGAACGCGGAGAGGCGCCGAGAACGCAGAGTGGAGCCGGATAAAGGGCTCAATTCAGATCTTCTCAGCGTTCTCTGCGTTCCTTTGCGTTCTCCGCGTTCAAATCTGTCCAGAACATTGCGGCGTAGGCGGAGCCACTGAGCACCCCCGCGGGGCCAACGGACGCGCCGCGACGGCGCTCCTGCCTCAGTTGAGGCGCCTCGCCGGGGTCACTCCGCCAGCCAGCGTGCCGCCTGTGGCGCGAAATAGGTCAGGATGGCATCGGCGCCGGCGCGTTTGAAGGCCAGCAGGGCCTCCATCACCACCGCGCGCTCGTCCAGCCAGCCGTTCTGCGCCGCAGCTTTCAGCATCGCGTACTCGCCGCTGACCTGATAGACCGCGGTCGGCATGCCGAAGCGATCCTTGACCCGGCGGACCACGTCCAGATAGGGCATGCCGGGCTTGACCATGACCATGTCAGCGCCTTCGGCGATGTCCAGTTCGACCTCGCGCAGGGCTTCGTCGCCGTTGGCCGGGTCCATCTGATAGGTGTACTTGTTGCCCTTGCCCAGATTGCCGGCAGAACCGACGGCGTCGCGGAAGGGGCCATAGAAGCTGGATGCGTACTTGGCCGAGTAGGCCAGGATGCGGGTATTGACGTGTCCGGTCTCTTCCAGCGCCGCACGGATGGCGCCGATACGGCCGTCCATCATGTCCGAGGGCGCCACCATGTCGGCGCCGGCCTGCGCGTGTGACAGCGCCTGGCGCACCAGCGCGTCCACGGTGATGTCGTTGAGCACATAGCCCTCGGCATTGATGATGCCGTCCTGGCCGTGAGTGGTGAACGGGTCGAGGGCGACATCGGTGATCACGCCCAGGCTCGGCAGCGCTGCCTTCAGCGCCCGCACCGCGCGCTGCGCCAGACCTTCCGGATTCCAGGCTTCGGCGCCATCCAGCGATTTGGCCGAGGGCGGCGTGACCGGGAACAGCGCCACCGCCGGCACGCCGAGACGGTGCACCTCAGTGGCCTCGCGCACCAGTTCATCGATGGACATCCGCTCCACGCCCGGCATCGATGACACCGGCTCGCGCTGCTCCCGGCCCTCGGTCACGAATACCGGCCAGATCAGATCAGCTGCGGTGAGTGCGTTCTCGCGCATCAGGCGCCGCGAGAAGTCGTCGAAGCGCATGCGTCGCGGGCGCACATGGGGAAAACCGGAGTTGATCTTGGCAGTCACGGTTGGTGTCCAGGGTCGGATCAGGAAGCGCCACATTATCCACCCAAGCAGACTGCCTCATGTTGAGTCAGGGTAAAGCGTGTTGGTGGTGCATGGCCGGATCATTGCCGCCAGCGGCTTTGCCCGCTAATGTCCGCGCCCTCATCCTTGGAGCTCTGCCGGCATGCGTTTCATCACCGGGGGAATCGGCGCCGCGCTGCTGCTGGCTCTGGCCGGATGTGCCAGTACCGCGCCGCGCGCTGCAACCGAAGTTGTCATCGCCCCGCCCACCGACGAACAGGCGGTGTCCAGGCTCTATGACCGTATCGGGCTGGCGACCTCGCGCTATCAGGGTGGACTGGAACTGATCCGCTCAGGGCGCCCGCGGGACGGACGCACCGACATGCGCGAGGCGCTGGCCGATATCGAAGACGCAGCCTTGCGGTGCGCCGATACGCCTGGTTGCGACGGCGACCGTTTCGTCGGCGCGCTGGTGGTGCTGGTGCGCCTGCAAAGCGTGGCGGCCGGCTGGGACGACTACACCGACGAGGCCGAGGATATCCCCGAGTCGCGGCCCACCGACCTGGATACGCCGATGACGCTGCCCCAGGTCGAACGCTCGGTGCGCCTGTTGCGCGGCAAGGATCTTCGAGACCTGATCACACTGAACGAGCCGGTGCGAGCCGCGCTTGAGGATTGGCTGACGTGGATGCGTCCGCAGCTGATCGAGGCCTGGCTCAACTACCAGTATCTGCGGGCCGAGATGTATCCGGCCTATCAGAAGGCCGATCTGCCCGAGGCGCTGCTGTTTGCGATCCTGGCCAAGGAGTCGGCCGGGCGAGTGCATGCCTACTCACGGGCGGGGGCCGCAGGTCCGCTGCAATTCATGCCGGCGACCGCGCAGCGTTTCGGACTCACCCGAAATGGTTTTGACGAACGCCTGGATCCAGCCGCGGTGGCGCGTGCCAATGCGGCCTATGTGGAAGAGCAGTTGGCGGCCTTCAACAATGACCTGGAGCTGACCCTGGCAGCTTACAACGGCGGCGAGGGCCGGATGCGGCGATTGGCGGCGAAGAATCCGGGCAAGGGTTTCTGGTCGCAGCGCATCTTCTTTGCCCTGCCGGCGGAAACTCGCGACTACGTGCCCAAGGTGCTGGCCGCCGCCTACCTGTTTCTGCACCCGGATGAATACGGCTTGCGCTTTCCCATGGTCGACTCGCAGTTGGCGCTGCTGACGCTGGATCGCCCCTTGTCACTGGGCGAAGTCGCCATCTGTCTGGGTCAGGACGAGCGCCCCGAAGGCTGGTTCCGCACGCTGCGCAATCTCAATCCCAGGCTCAAGCCGGAAGAGCGTCTGACGGTTGGCGCCACCTTGCGGGTGCCGGCCAAGCTGGTGACCGCCTATGGCGAGCGCTGCGGCGATGAGCCATTCCTGGCCCGTATAGCGGCGCTGCAGGATGCCCGTCATCCCGCCGGCCCCACTCAGGTGGGCTACACCGTGCGACGAGGCGATACCTTGATGGCCATCGCTCGCCGCACGCGCTGCAGCAGCGTCGAGGAAGTTGCCAAGCTCAACAACATCCGCGGCCCGAAGTACGCGCTCCGGGTGGGCCAGCAGCTGCGTTTGCCGACCTGTAGTTGAAGAGCGGTGGAAGCTTGGACGTCAAACGTCAAACGTCAATTTGAAGCCTCGGCAACGGACTGGGCGTAGCCCGGTGTGCCGCGCAGCGGCTCACCGGGGCTGTTCCGTCTCACCGCTCGGAGAGCGCTGCGCGCAATTCGAGCTACAACAAGCTGGCCAGGGTAAGGGACCAGGACCCTCTCGCCTGATCGGAGCGGATTTGTGGGGGGACGCGCGCCTGCGCGGCCGCTTTTGAGCCCTTGCCGCAGCAAAGCGGCGCCGCGCCGGGGGGCTGCTCAAACCACCCTGCAGCTATCGCTGGAATCTGGTTCATGCGCCGGAGCGCAGGGCCCGGACCATCCAGGATTGCCACCGCCGGGGCGCGCCATTGACACTCCGACGCCCTCGATTCGGCGCAGCGATACCGCAGTGTGCCCCTGAGCCGCTAACATCGGCACCATGAACGAACACAATGACCTGGCTGCGCTGATCCGGGCTGATACGCCACTGCTGGCGATCGACACTCACGAAGAACTGGAAGCCATCGCGTCCTTCCAGCGGGCGCTGGGCTCCAGCCTGAGACCGCTGTACGCGTGGAGCATCACCACCGGATTGCGTCGGCTCGACATGGAGGCCGACGCCAAGCCGATGAGCTCGGGCGAAGTGCTGGATGCCATCCGTGACACCCGTCAGAAGAGCGTGTTTCTGCTGCTCGACTACTCGCCTTTCCTGCGCTATGTCGTGACTTTGCGGCAACTCCGTGAGATCGCGATTCGCCAGGGCGTGGTCGCGCATACGGTGGCGCTGATCGGGGCCAACCTCGATCTGCCCAAGGAGTTGGATGCTCTGGCGGTGCGCTTTTCACTGTCCCTGCCCAACGAGGCCGAGATCGACAAGATCGTTCGCGAGGAAGCGTTGGCTTACTCCCGCGAGCACGCCGGCAAGCGCGTGCAGGTGCATGCCAGTGCCTTGAAGGCGGTAGTGCGCAATCTCAAGGGGCTGGCGGGTTCCGACGCCAGGCGCATCGCCAGGCGGATCATCGCCACCGACGGCATGATCACCGATTCGGACCTGCCCACGGTGGCCAAGGCCAAGTTCGAGTTGTTGAACAAGGCCGGGGTGCTGTCCTTCGAGTACGAGCCGATCGCCTTTCAGGACGTCGCTGGCCTGCGTCGCCTGAAGCGCTGGATCGAGCAGCGTCGCGCCGTGTTCATGGGCGAGCCGACCAAGGTGCCGCTGGATCCGCCCAAGGGTCTGCTGCTGCTGGGCGTGCAGGGCACCGGCAAGAGCCTCGCGGCCAAGGCCGTTGCGGGCGGATTCCAGGTGCCGCTGCTGCGCCTGGACATGGCCAGCATCTACAACAAGTACCACGGTGAAACCGAGCGCAATCTGCGGGAATCACTGAGCAATGCCGAGGTCATGGCGCCATGCGTGCTGTGGATCGACGAGATCGAGAAGGCCTTTTCGACCTCCGACAGCGATCAGGGCACTTCGCAGCGCATCCTCGGCTATTTCCTGACCTGGATGGCCGAACGCAAGTCGAAGATCTTTCTGGTGGCCACCGCCAATGCCATCGACAATCTGCCGCCGGAACTGCTGCGCAAGGGTCGATTCGACGAGATCTTCTTTGTCGATCTGCCGGCCGACGACATTCGGGTCGAGCTGTTCCGGCTGCACCTCAGCAAGCGTGGTCTGCAGCCGGAGGGCTTTGATCTGGCCGAGTTGGCCGAAGTCAGTCGCGGTTTTTCCGGCGCCGAAATCGAGCAGGGCGTGGTCTCCGCGCTGTACGCAGCCCACGGCGAAGGCGGCGCGCTGGACCAGCGCCACCTGGTCGAGGAACTGCGCCTGACGCGACCGCTGTCGGTGGTCATGGCCGAAAAGGTCAACCGCCTCCGCGCCTGGGCCGCCGAGCGCACGGTGCCGGCGGATTAGGCTGCTGGTTGTCGGTTGTGGGTTGTACCACGAGTCGGCCGCAGGTCAGGCCCTGTGGGAGCGGACTCTGTCCGCGACAGGCAATACGGCGGAGCAGGGCTTCTGGTCGCGACGCGAGGTCGCTCCTACAGGCAAGCTCCGCCCCTCTCCATGAGTCCATGTCGTCATAGTTTGATTTGATGTGTTCAGCTGTAGGAGCGCCCTTGCGGCGCGACCGCTGTCTGGACGCGCGACTTGCCGGTCGCGACACGAGGTCGCTCCTACGGGCAAGCGTGTGGTTCATGGCCCATGGGCAGCGTCTGAGCGACGCACGCAGCTCCCAATGACGCTATCGTGAGAGCCTTTCCCGAGTCCCGAGTCCCGAGTCCCGAGTCCCGAGTCCCGCCCACTCCACAACGCCAGCCTCATGCTCTCGCGCACCCACAAACTCTTCGTCGTCCTCACCGGCGTCTTCATCACCAACGCGCTGATTGCCGAGTTTGTCGGCATCAAGATCTTTGCGCTGGAGGACACCCTGGGCATCACTCCCTTCAACTGGCATCTGTTCGGTCAGGAAGGGTCGCTGAATTTCACGGCCGGGGTGATGTTGTGGCCGGTGGTCTTCGTGCTGACCGACGTCATCAACGAGTACTTCGGTCAGCGCGGGGTGCGCTTCATTTCCTGGCTGGCGGTGGGGCTGATCGTCTACGCCTTTGTGTTTGCCTATCTGGCGATCTCCCTGGCACCTGCCGATTGGTGGGTAGGGGTTGCAGCTTCGCGCGGGGTGCCGGACATGCAGGCCGCCTTCACGGCGATTTTCGGTCAGGGCATGTGGTCGATAGCGGGCTCGGTCACCGCCTTTCTGGTGGCGCAGCTGATCGATGTGCGCATCTTTCATGCGATACGACGGCGCACCGGTGACAAGAAGGTCTGGCTGCGCGCCACCGGCTCGACGCTGGTGTCGCAATTTGTCGACAGTTTTGTGGTGCTCTACATCGCCTTCGTGCTCGGTCCGCAACGCTGGTCAATGGAACTGTTTCTGGCGGTGGGAACGGTCAACTACTGCTACAAGGCGCTGATGGCCGTTGCGTTGACGCCCGCGATCTACGCGATGCGGCGTGGGATCGAGGCTTATCTGGGGGCAGATGAGGCGGCGCACCTGAAACAGCGTGCTCAGCTTGGTTGAGCCAAGCCGAGCTTGAGAAGTTCAGAGTTCCGACGGGTTATCAGGCGACGCGATTGGCCAGCCAGGCATCTTCAGCTGGCGCAACGTTTCCCGCCGATTCCTTGAGCAGGCGCATGGTCCGCATCACGGCGCGATGCATATCCTGCATCTCGCTGTAGGGCACATCCTTGGTCTCGTGATAGGCCACTGCCAGCCAGAGCGCTATGCCGCGCAGCTTCAGCGGCAGATTGTCGGACTTGATCCGGTCCAGCGCGATGGCGGTGCCATTGCCCCAAGGACTGTAGCGCTCCGGATTTTCGCTGGAGTACAGGTGTGGAACCGAGGCGGCGGCGGCGTTGGCAAATTCCTTCTGGGTCAGCGCAGCCAGAGCCCGCTTCTGATCCAGCGACAGCCCGGTGATCGCTTTCTCCAGGTCCTTCAGCTGGTTGCGCAGCGTGAGATAGCGCGCCAGGGCAAGGGTACGAAAAACAAACTTCATGACAGCGGCCTCGGGCCTGAGTTCGGTAGAAATGTTGACATGATCGGCGCTCGTTCAGCGGAAGCAAAATGCCAACCGGGTCACAAGTTGACGCAGAGTGTCACAAGAGCGCGTAGCGTGACGGCAGGAGCGGCTTCCGTCAAGACCCTGTGAGCGGGGAGCGAGGGCAGGAGGGCACGAGGGCAGGAGGGCACGAAAGATCAACAGCTCGCGAGGACCGCCTTTGCGTGCCCTCCTGCCCTCGTGCCCTTGTGCCCTCGTCTCTGCACTCACGTGCCCTCGTCCCTGCACTCACGTGCCCTCCGTCGCCGGGACTTTCGGCCGTTGAGCGGCTCTGGCACTTGCCGTACAGTCGCGCGCCCCATGCCTGCCCCAGACCAGATCATCGCGACCATGACCAGACTGACCCTGAGCTTTGCCCTGCTGATGGGTGTCGCCGCCCATGCCTTCGCTGTCGAGGGCATGTGGCAACCGCATCAGCTGCCGGCCATTGAGGCTGATCTGCAGCGCGCGGGAATCGAGGTCGATCCCAAGGAACTGGCCGACCTGACCCGCTATCCGATGAATGCGGTGATCAGTCTCGGCTTCTGCACGGCATCTTTCGTCTCGCCGATGGGTTTGGTAGTCACCAACCACCACTGCGCCTACGGCAGCATCCAGTTCAATTCCACGGCCGATCGCAATCTGCTGCGCGACGGCTTCCTCGCCCGCACCCTGGGAGAAGAGCTGGCCGGTGAACCCACGCTGCGGGTCTATGTGACCGAGTCGATCACCGAAGTCAGCGATCAGGTGATGGCCGCTCTGAATGCCGAACAGAGCGGCAATGAGCGCTACGCGGCCATCGATGCGAAGGAAAAGGCGTTGGTGGCCGAATGCGAGGCGCCCGGTGGCTATCGCTGCGACGTGTATGTCTTCCACGGCGGCGCCCAGTATTTTCTGGTCAAGCAGATGGAAATCCGTGATGTGCGCCTGGTGTATGCGCCGGCGGCGGCCATCGGCAAGTTTGGTGGCGATGTCGACAACTGGATCTGGCCCCGTCACACGGGAGACTTTGCCTTCTACCGCGCCTACGTCGGGCCCGACGGCAAGCCGGCCGATTACAGTCAGGCCAACGTGCCCTATCGCCCGAAATCGCATCTGAAACTGCAGCCGGCCGGCCTCAAGCCTGGCGATTTCGCGATGATTGCCGGCTATCCCGGCCGCACCAACCGCTATCGATTGTCGGCCGAGGTGGCTGATGCCATCAGCTGGCAATACCCGCAGCTGATCGAACGCTACGGTCGGCTGCTGGCGCTGATCGATCAACACACCCAGGGGCGTCCTGATGCCGCCATCAAGTACGCCAGCTCGGTCGCCAGTCTGAACAACGGGCTGAAGAACTTCCAGGGCAATCTGGACGGCTTTGCCAGGATCGATGCCGTTGCCACCAAGGCCGCCGAGGAGCGGCAAATCCTGAAATGGGCGAAGGCGCACGATCAGGCGGCCGGCGTCGACGGCTTCAAGGGTCTGAAGGAGCTGTTGGCCGAGACCCGCGCCACCCGCGACCGCGATCTGCTGCTGCAGCTGCTGGGCTATTCGGGGATGTACGCCTCGGCGCGCGATCTCTATCGCCTGGCGATTGAACGCGAGAAGCCCGATGCCGAGCGCGAATCCGGCTACCAGTCGCGCGATGAGCCCCGTCTGCAGGGCCGCTTGCAGCAGGTGGACAGGCGTTTCGATCCGCAGGTCGACCGCGCGCTGATGGAATATGTGCTGGGCGAGCTCATCGCCTTGCCGGCCGCGCAGCGCATCGCCGCCGTGGATCGCTGGGTGGCCGGTGATGCCGCCGAGCCCACGCCCGAGTTGCTGTCCGCCCGGCTCGATGCCTTCTATGCGCAGACCCGGCTGACCGGCAGCGAGGAACGGATGAAGTGGTTCAAGGCCGAGCGCAAGGCCATCGAGGCCTCCGACGATCCGGCTCTGGTGCTGATCCAGGCCCTGACGCCGTCCTTGCTGGAGATCGAGCGCCAGACCCAGGATCGGCAGGGTCGGGAGACCCGCTATCGCCCGGAATGGATGGCCACCCGAATCGCCTTTGCCGCGGCTCAGGGCAAGCAGATCTATGCCGATGCCAACAGCTCGCTGCGGGTCACCTTCGGCAATGTGCAGGGCTACAGCCCCAGCGATGCCGTCAGCTTCGAGGCCTTCACCGACCTCAACGGTATCCTCGAAAAGCACACCGGCGTCGATCCTTTCGATGCCACCGCCAAGCAGCTTGACGCCATCCGCGCCGGGGAATTCGGCCCCTACGCCGTCGACGGCACGGTGCCGGTGAACTTCGTCGCCGATCTCGACATCACCGGAGGCAACTCCGGTTCGCCGATCCTCAATGCCCGTGCCGAACTGGTGGGGCTGGCCTTTGACATGAGTTACGAGTCGATTGCTTCAGGCTGGTTGTTCAATCCGGCACTGACGCGTGCCATCGGTGTAGACCTGCGCTACATGCTGTGGGTCATGGATGCCGTCGATGGCGCCCATCATCTGCTGGAGGAGATGGGTGTGAAGCCCGCTTTCCAGTGAGCTCGCTCGCCGTCTGCGCTACCGACCGGGACTGAGCCATGGCTGGCGCGCAGTATCCCAAGGAGCTCGCCAACTGGGCGCTGGTCAGTGTCGGCATCGGCGCGGTCGAGGGGGCGGTAGCCGCCGCGCTGGTGCGTGCACGCTTTGCGGATGCGGCCTCGCCCTTGCTGGTCGATCTGGCGATGGCGCTGGTCGCCGGTGCGCCGGCCTACGCGAACCTTGCCAGTTTTCTGTTTGCGGCCCACCAGTTGGGTCGCGACAAGATCCAGTGGACGGTGCGCTGGCAGTCTTTGGCATTGTGTGCGGTGCTGGGGCTGGCGCTGGTGCCTGGCGGTTGGCCGGGATTGCTGGCGACGGTGTTGCTGGTGGTCACGGCCCGTGTGGCCTGGGTCGGTGTGATCACGCTGCGTGCCGTGGTCTGGCGGCGCAATTTCCCGGATGCGGCCAGGGCCCGGCTGGCTTCGCGCCTGTCGGCGCTGAATGCCATCCTGATGGCTGCCAGTGGCGCCCTGCTGGGCTGGCTGCTGGGCCATGCCCCCGGGGTCATGCCCTGGTTCTTCGTCAGCGTGGCCGGGATCGGCCTGTTCGGCGCCTGGCGCTATCGCCGTCTGCGGCTGCGCGGGCATGTCTCACTGCGGGAACGTGAACAGCAGGCGCGGCTGGATCGCGATCTGCGGCCCTCGCTGTCCACCTTCCGTCGGGTGCTGGCCGAGGACCCGGTCTATCGCCAGTACATGCAGAGCATGTTCCTGTTCGGTACCGGCAATCTGATGCTGCCGGCACCGCTGCTGATCGTGCTTGGCGAGCGATTGATGCTCTCGCCCTTCGAGCAGGTACTGCTGGTCGGCACACTGCCGCTGATCATGTTGCCGCTGGCCATCGGTGCCTGGGCGCGCTATTACGATCGGGTGCACATCATCGAGTTCCGCAGCGTTCATGCCTGGAGCTTTGTCTCGGCCAGCGTGGCCTTCGTCATCGGCTGCGCCGGCGGCGGGATTCCCTTTCTGGTGCTGGGATCGCTGCTGCTGGGTGTGGGCCTCGCTGGCGGCCAACTCGGCTGGAACCTCGGCCACAACGACTTCTCCAAGCCTGAGCAGGCGGCGCTGTACATGGGCGTGCACGTGACCCTGACCGGCATGCGCGGACTTGCCGCCCCGTTGATCGGGGTATCGTTGTACCGCGGCAGTGAATGGCTGTGGCCCGGCCACGGCCACTGGTCGCTGCTGCTGGCGGTGGCATTGAATGTCAGCGGCGCGCTGAGTTTTCTGCGCCTGCGGCGCGAATATCGGGCGCGCCGCGCGGCCTCCTGAAGAGCATTGGTCCGCCAAGGACGCAAAGGACGCAAAGGACGGGAAGGACAGCAGAAACAAATGAGGATTCAGATTGTTCGGTGAGAGTCCCTGGTGCCCCCGGCGGTGCGCTTGTCCGTACATCAAACAGGGGGCAGGGGGCAGGTATCCAACCACTACGCATGATCTGACTGTGCCCCAACGTGGGTCCCCTGCCCCCTGACCCCCGCCACTGATTGATCTGGCGCTTCCCTTCGCGTTTTTTGCGTCCTTCGCGGACAAATGGTCTTCTACGCAATATCCGTCCCAAGCCATCAACCGGAGCGAGCAGCCAGCGTGACTCCCCTGATCTGCATCGTTGGCCCTACCGCTGCCGGCAAGACCGAGATTGCGCTGGATCTGGCCGAGCGTCACGGCGCCGAGATCATCAGTGTGGATTCGGCGCTGGTCTATCGCGGCATGGACATTGGTACCGCCAAGCCCGATGCCGATCAGCTGGCGCGGGTACGGCACTGGTTGATCGATCTGCGCGAACCGGTGGACAGCTATTCGGCGGCGGATTTTGTCGTTGATGCCGAAGCCGCCATCGCCGATATCCAGAGTCGCGGGCGCATGCCGCTGCTGGTGGGTGGCACCATGCTCTATCTGCGGGCGCTGCTGCAGGGACTGTCGGATCTGCCGGCAGCGAATCCCGAACTGCGGGCACAATTGGCCGCGGAGTTGGCAGAGCGCGGCGCGGAGGCGCTGCATGAGGACTTGGCTCGCTGCGATCCGGCGGCGGCGGCGCGCATCCACCGCAACGACCCGCAGCGCTTGCTGCGGGCGCTGGAAGTCTTTCGGCAAACCGGCAAGCCGATCAGCGAGCTGCAGGGCGCATGGCAGCAGTCGGCGCGGCGTCCGGCGCGGCTGATCGCACTGGCCCCGCCGGACCGCAGTCTGTTGCACCGGCGCATCGAGCAACGCTTCGATGCCATGCTGGCCGCCGGTTTCCTCGACGAGATGCGTGAGCTGATGAGCCGCCCCAACATGCACCCGGACCTGCCGGCGATGCGCGCGGTGGGCTATCGCCAGGCCTGGGGCCATCTGGCCGGCGACTACGATCTGGCCCGTTGCCGCGAGTTGTCGATCTACGCCACCCGCCAGCTGGCCAAGCGCCAGCTGACCTGGTTGCGCGGCATGGCAGACGTTGAGTGGTTCGATCCGGCTGCCAGCGGCAGTCTGGAGGCGATCAGCGGCAGGCTGGAGCTGGCAGGGTTGCGCTGACGGCACGACCGGCGAGGGCACGACAGGCGAGGGCACGACCGGCGAGGGCACGAGGGCGGGAGGGCACGAGGGCACGCGAAAGCAGGTCTCCCGCGAGCTCTTGATCTATCGTGCCCTCTTGCCCTCTTGCCCTCTTGCCCTCTTGCCCTCTTGCCCTCTTGCCCTCTTGCCCTCTTGCCCTCTTGCCCTCTTGCCCTCGTGCCCCAAAAAAACCGCCTATCCGCGGCGTTCACGTCCGCTGACTGATAAACTCAGCCCAGCTTGCGGATTTGCGTGAGTCGTTTGTGCGGGATGGGCAGACGTCTCCTGTGACAGCGCGCTCGCCGGCTGGGCCGACAGGGCCTCGAAACACCCAAACCAACAACAAATAAAGAGAGGGCGGTCATGTCCCGAGGACACTCACTCCAGGATCCATTTCTGAATGCACTGCGCCGTGAACGGGTGCCGGTGTCGATTTACCTGGTGAATGGCATCAAATTGCAGGGGCAGATCGAGTCCTTCGATCAGTTTGTGGTGCTGCTGCGCAATACCGTCAGTCAGATGGTTTACAAGCACGCCATCTCCACCGTGGTGCCGGCCCGCAATGTGCGGATCACCGAGGGCACCGGATCCGAGGGCTCCGACGAGGAGCACGGGAGTTGATGCTTGTTTGAGCGTTCCAGGCGCGGCGAGCGCGCACTGCTGATCCTGCCCAAGCGCCACGGTGTCGATAACGACGCTGCGGCCGCCGAATTCCGTGAACTGGCTCGCTCTGCCGGCGCCGAGGTCGTGGCCGAATGCACGGCGCGGGTCGACAAACCGCATCCGGCGCTGTACGTAGGCACCGGCAAGGCCGAGGAGGCTCACGATCTGGTGCGCAGTCATGGCGCCGATCTGGTGCTGGTCAATCATCAGCTGACCCCGATTCAGGAGCGCAATCTGGAGCGCCTGCTGGAATGTCGGGTGGTCGATCGTGCCGGTCTGATTCTGGACATCTTCGCCCAGCGCGCCCGCAGCCACGAGGGCAAGCTACAGGTGGAGCTGGCCCAGTTGCAGCACATGGCAACGCGCCTGGTGCGCGGATGGACCCATCTGGAACGCCAGCGCGGCGGTGCCATCGGTCTGCGCGGACCGGGTGAAACCCAGCTGGAAACCGATCGCCGCCTGCTGGCCGAGCGGGTCAAGATCCTGCGCGCCCGCCTGAAGGCAGCGGTCAAGCAGCGCGAGCAGGGACGCAAGGCGCGCGAGCGCAGCTCGCTGCCGCAGATTGCGCTGGTCGGCTATACCAATGCCGGCAAGTCCACGCTGTTCAACGCGCTCACCGAATCCGATGTGTATGCCGCCGATCAACTGTTTGCCACGCTGGATCCCACCGTGCGCCGGGTCGGCGGCTATTCCTTCGGCATGGTGACGCTGGCTGACACTGTCGGTTTCGTCAGCGATCTGCCGCATGAACTGGTGGCGGCCTTCAAGAGCACGCTCACCGAAGCGCGAGAGGCCGATCTGCTGCTGCACGTGATCGATGGTGCCGATCCGCTGATGCCCGAGCACATTGCCGAGGTCGAAGCGGTGCTGTCGGAGATCGGCGCCGGCGATCTGCCGCAGATCCAGGTGATCAACAAGATCGATCTGTCCGGGGCCGAGCCGATGGTGGAGCCACTGGACGGGCGTATCCGCGCCCGCGTCTATGCCTCGGCCCTGACCGGAGCGGGGCTGGACGGTCTGCACCAGGCGATCGAGTCGGAGTTCGGCGCCGAGCGCATCATTCGGCGCCTGCATCTGGCCTATGCCGATGCAGGGCTGCGCTCCAGGCTGATGGCGCTGGGCGCGGTGCGCTCTGAAAACGATGTCGATGGCGAGGGCTGGGATCTCGACGTCGATCTGCCACGGCGTCTGGCGCAGCAGCTGGCAAACCTGCCGGGTCATCAGGGCGAATTGGTCCGCACGCAGTTGCTGGCGCCGGTCGAACAGGCATAGAAGCGCCGTGGCGGGCTGAGCGCTGCTGACGGCCTTGCTACAATCGTTGGTCTATCGTTGCATTGTCGCCACGGCTTGAGCTTTGGCCTGTGGTACCCATATCAACACGAGTCTTCAGAATTTCAATCAGTTGGAAGCTGCACAGGGCTTCCTCGGAGTAAGCGCGGATGGCATGGAATGAACCAGGCGGCGGACGTCGCAATCCCTGGGGAGACGGGGGCGGTGGCGGGGGTGGGGGCGGACAGCCGCCGGATCTCGAGGAAATGCTGCGGCAGATGAAGCAGCGCGTGGCGGCCCTGTTCGGCGGCAAGCCTTCGGGCGATGGCGCCGGCGGCAACAGTGGCGCGTCGGCCGGCGGTCTGGGCTGGCTGATCCTGGTCGTGCTGGTGGTCTGGGTGCTGGTCGACTCCTTCCACATCATCGACCAGCGCGAGCGCGGCGTGGTGCTGCGCTTCGGGAAGGCCGACCGCATTCTCGAACCCGGCCCGCGCTTCACGCTGCCGCGACCGATCGAGCAGGTCGAGCGCGTGGACGTGACCCAGGTGCGCTCGATGAGTTCGCGGGTGCCGATGCTGACCCGCGACGAGAATCTGGTGAACATCGATTTCGCCGTGCAGTACACGGTCAGCGACGCTACCCAGTTCCTGTTCAAGGTGCGCGATGTCGAAGAGACGCTGGCGCAGACGGCGGAAGCTGCCGTGCGTCAGGTGGTGGGCAGCCGCACACTGGATGATGTGCAGATCGGCAATCGCCTCGAGTTCACCAATGAGGCACGCGAGATCATGCAGCGATTGCTGAACAGCTACGAGGCCGGCATCAATATCAGCATCATCAACTTCCAGGACGTGACCGTGCCCGATCAGGTCAAGGACGCCTTCGACGACGCCATCAAGGCCCGCGAAGACAAGCAGCGCGCCATCAACGACGCATTGGCCTACGCCGCGGACGTGGTGCCCAAGGCCATCGGTCGCAAGGCGCGTATCCTGGCCGAAGCCAATGCCTTCAAGGAATCCGCCATTGCCCGGGCCGAGGGTGATGCCCAGCGTTTCTCCCTGCTGGCCGAGCAGTATCGGGCGGCACCGGAAGTGACCCGCAAGCGTTTGTATCTGGAAACCATGCAGGACGTGCTGTCACGCACGCCGAAAATCCTGATCGACGGTGAGAAGGGCAACAACATGCTGTATCTGCCGCTGGACAAACTATTCGTACCGCCGCCGCCCGAGCGCGCCGGTGCATCCGTGAGTGGCGGGGAGGGACGCTGATATGAAACATCTCATTCTTGCCATTGCCGTCGCGATCGTGGTGTTGATCGGTTCGAGCATCTTCACCGTGCGCGAAGACCAATACGCGGTGCTGTTCCGACTGGGTGAAATCCAGCGCACGGACTTTGAGCCGGGCCTGCATTTCAAGCTGCCCTTCGTCAACAACATCATCAAGTTCGATCGCCGCATTCTCTCGCTGGAAGGCAAGCCCGAGCGCTTCCTGACCTCGGAGAAGAAGGACGTGCTGGTCGATTCAGCGGTGAAATGGCGCATCGCCAACGTCAAGGACTACTACACGGCCACCCGCGGTGACGAGTTGCGCGCGCAGCAGTCGCTGGGTCAGATCGTCAAGGACCGCATGCGCGACGAGTTCAACAAGCGCACCTTGCAGCAGGTGGTGGCTGATCAGCGCGACGAGATGATGGCCAACCTGAAGAAGGTGTCCAATGTCTCGGCGGCAGCGCTGGGTATTGCCATTGTCGATGTGCGCATCAAGCGCATCGATCTGCCGGAGCAGGTCACCGGCGCCGTGTTCGATCGCATGCGCTCGGAGCGCGCCCAGGTCGCCAATGCGCTGCGCTCCAACGGTTCGCAGGAAGGCGAGCAGTTGCGTGCCGAAGCTGATCGCAAGATCGCCGTGACCCTGGCCGAGGCCGAGCGCGACGCCCAGCGCATCCGCGGTGAAGGCGATGCCCAGGCGGCGGAGATCTACGCCGCTGCCTACAACAAGGATCCGGAGTTCTACGCCTTCCATCGCAGTCTGGAGGCCTATCGCCAGAGCTTCAAGGCTCAGGGCAACATGCTGGTGCTCGATCCCAAGAGCGAGTTCTTCGAGTACTTCAACAAGGACAAGCAGCCTTGACCCTTGCGCTGCGCCCATGAACGATCTCTGGGCCGCAGCGGCGTTGATGCTGGTGCTGGAGGGCATCCTGCCCTTTCTGGCACCGGCGCAGTGGCGCGAAGCGGTGCAATCGCTGGCCGGCCTCAAGGACGGCCAGCTGCGCACAGTCGGCCTGGGCAGCATGCTGATCGGCCTGCTGCTGCTGGCCTGGGTGCGGTAGCTTCTTCTGCAGGTCCAGACTTGTCTGGACGCTTCTCCCGCTCTTGCAGGTCCTCGTCGTGCGGCGTAGCCCTCCCGCGGTTGCAGATCCAGCGCGGCCGCGCAGGCGCGCGGCCCTCCTC
Source organism: Rhodanobacteraceae bacterium (assembly GCA_024234055.1). Classification (NCBI taxonomy): domain Bacteria; kingdom Pseudomonadati; phylum Pseudomonadota; class Gammaproteobacteria; order Lysobacterales; family Rhodanobacteraceae; species Rhodanobacteraceae bacterium. The sequence goes on along the minus strand of JACKOW010000008.1, from coordinate 22,511 downwards.
AAGGCCGCTTCGAGCGAGACATGGCGTTCCAGCCGGGGAGCCGCTGCGCGGCACCCTCGGCCTACCGGGACTGCATTGACCTGACTTTCCTTCGCGACCTTCGCGTCCCGCTTTCGCTTCGGCCTTGCCCACGTAGACCTGAAATCACGGCGTCTTGCGACTGACCCGCAGTACCTTGCCCTTGGGGGCATCGGTCAGCAGCCACAGCGCGCCATCGGGCGCCACGGTGACGCTGCGCAGGCGCTCGCCCAGGTCGGCGAACAGCACTTCTCCGTCCACCAGCTTGGCGTCCTTCAGGCGCAGTCGCTGGGCGCAGCGCGCAGCCAGGGCGGTCACCAGGAAATCGCCCTGCCACTCGGGAAACATTTCGCCGCGATAGATGACCATGCCGGAGGGTGCGATCGAGGGCGTCCACTGGTGCAGCGGCGAGACCATGCCCGCCAGCTCCGTATAGGGCGAGATCACCGCACCCGAGTAGTCCAGGCCAAAGGTGGCCAGCGGCCAGCCATAGTTGGCGCCCGGTTGGATCGCATTGAGTTCGTCGCCACCGCGCGGGCCGTGCTCGTGGGCGTAGAGCGTGCGGCCGGGGGCATCGAATTGCAGGCCCTGCACATTGCGATGGCCATAGCTGTAGATCTCCGGCAGCGCATCCTTCTGGTCGACAAAGGGATTGTCGGCCGGAATCGAACCGTCGCGGTTGATGCGCACGATCTTGCCCAGATGACTGTCCAGCCGCTGCGCCTTTTCGCGATAGTCGAAGCCGTCACCGAGGCCGATCACCAGCGTCCCGTCGCCCAGAAAAGCCATGCGCCCGCCAAAATGCACCGGCGTGTCCTTGCTTGGTCTGGCGCTGAACAGCACTTCACGATCACGCAGCTCCAGGCCGTCCAGCCGAGCGCGTACCACCTGGGTGCGGTTGGCCCGTGACCGACCCTGCGCCAGCGACAGATAGATCAGCTGATTGCTGGCGAAATCCGGGTCTGGCAACACCTCGAACAAACCGCCCTGGCCCTCGACAAAGGCCTTGGGCACGCCGCCGATGGCGCGCTCCTCGAGCTTGCCATCGACGATCAGGCGCAGGCGGCCGGCGCGTTCGGTAAGCAACGCCCGACCGTCGGGCAGAAAGGCCAGCGACCAGGGAAAGGCCAGCCCCTCCGCGACGGTGTCGATCTGGAACTCGACCTCGGAAGCACGTGCCTGGCCGATTCCGAAGCAGACAATCAGCAGGGCCCACGGCCAGAAGGTGCGCATCACGAACTCCGGATCAGGGGATCGGGAGGGACGATAGCAGGCGTGAGCAGCGTGGGGCGCGGGGACGGGTTTTCCAGCTCCTGTAGGTCCAGACTTGCCTGAACGCCTTTTGGTGAGGTGCCGGAAGAGCGTCCAGACAAGTCTGGACCTACAAGAGCACGAAGCCCGTAGCCTTCTCCCGAGTCCCGAGTCCCGAGTCCCGAGTCCCGAGTCCCGAGTCCCGTGCCCCGTGCCCCGTGCCCCGTGCCCCGTGCCCCGTGCCCCGTGCCCCGCTGCTGAGCCATACTCCGGTTCCCTCCCATGCCGAGCCCTGCCATGCGCTGGAAGAGATGGGCCCGCGCCGTCGCTTCCTGGCTGCTGGCGGTCGGGTGCGCAGCGGTGTTGGGTACGCTGGTGCAGACCCAGTTCAATCTGCAGGCCTTGATCGAGCTCGGCCTGGCCATCCCCCTGCCGGTGCGTTTGACCACCACCTGGCGGGATCTGATCGGCTTCACGCCGGCCTATGCGGCGATCGTGGCCGGTGGTTTTGTCGTGGCCATTCCCATCGCGACCTGGCTGCTGCGGCGCTGGCCGAGCCAGCGCTGGCTGCTGCCGGCAGCTGGCGCCGCGGCTATCCTGACCGCGCTGTGGTTGATGCAGTACCTGCTGCAGCTGACCGCGATCGCCGCGGCTCGGGATTCCTGGGCGGTGCTGGCTCTGGCCCTGGCTGGCGCTGCTGGCGGCTGGCTGTACCTGCGACTGCGCGTGCCTCCTTCGACAAGGAGCTGAACAAAGGTCTGCAGACAAGCTGGCCCCTGCGCCCGCTTTGCGTTAGCTTGCGCGGTATTCCTTTTCCATCTCCGAGGTCCAGTCGTGGCCAAGTCTGTTGTCGTGCTCGGTGCCCAGTGGGGCGACGAGGGTAAGGGCAAGATCGTAGACCTGCTGACCGAGCGCGTGCGCGCGGTTGCGCGTTTCCAGGGCGGTCACAACGCCGGCCACACGCTGATCGTGGGTGGCAAGAAGACCGTGCTGCACCTGATTCCCTCGGGCATCCTGCGTGAGGGCATCGAATGCCTGATCGGCAATGGCGTGGTGCTGTCACCCGAAGCGCTGCGTACCGAGGTCGCCGAACTTGAAGCCACCGGCGTGGCCGTGCGCGACCGATTGAAGATCAGTCCGGCGACGCCCTTGATCATGCCTTATCACGTGCAGCTCGATCAGGCCCGCGAAAAAGCCTCGGGCAAGGGCAAGATCGGCACCACCGGACGTGGCATCGGCCCGGCCTACGAGGACAAGGCCGCGCGCCGCGGCATCCGCCTGTCGGACCTGTTCTACGGCCAGGAATTCGCCGACAAGCTGCGCGCGGTGATGGATTATCACAACTTCGTGCTGACCGAATACTGGAAGCTGCCGGCCTGCGACTATCAGCAGGTGCTGGATCAGTCGCTGGAATTTGCCGACTTCGTGCGGCCGATGATGGCCGACGTGGCCGGCATCCTGCACAAGGTCCGGCGCGAGGGCGGCAATATCCTGTTCGAGGGTGCCCAGGGCAGTCTGCTCGACATCGACCATGGCACCTATCCCTATGTGACCTCGTCCAACACAACGGTCGGTGGCGCCTGTTCGGGTACCGGCGTCGGTGCCCGCGATCTGGACTATGTGCTGGGCATCATCAAGGCCTATGCCACCCGCGTCGGCGGCGGCCCCTTCCCGAGCGAGCTGGACGATGCCGCCGGACAGGGTCTGCGCGATCGCGGCCAGGAATATGGTGCCACCACCGGGCGTCCGCGCCGCTGTGGCTGGCTCGATGCCGTGGCCGTGCGCCGCACCGTGATGATCAATGGCATCGACGGCCTGTGCGTCACCAAACTCGATGTGCTCGACGGCGAGCCGGTGGTGCGGGTGTGCGTGGGCTATCGCTACCGCGGCCAGGAAACCGATATGGCGCCGCTGGATGCCGCGGGCTGGCATGAGTGCCAGCCAGTGTACAAGGACTTCGAGGGATGGACCGAGAGCACCCGCGGTGCCACCCGCTTCTCGGATCTGCCGCGCAATGCCCAGCGTTACCTGGAGGGCGTGCAGGAGCTGGTGCGCTGCCGCATCGTGCTGATCTCGACCGGCCCGGATCGGACTGAGAACATCGTGCTGCAGGATCCTTTCGCGGAGTTCTGATTGCGGTCAGGGTCACCGGGGGCACGAAGCGCCGGGTCCCCGGCGGATGCGCCGTTTCCTCATCCTCTGGCGTCATTGCGAGGAACGCAGTGGCGAGGCAATCCACTGCTTTTGAAGCTGTGATTCTGGATTGCTTCCCCCGGATCAAGTCCGGGGTCGCAATGACGCCGGCAGTTTCGGAATGGGACCGGTGGCTCGCAACGACGCCGACTTCTGTAGGTCCAGACTTGTCTGGACGCTCCTGGTGTCCGGCTGAAGAAGCGTCCAGACAAGTCTGGACCTACCAGAGCCCGCAAGCCGTAGCCTTTCCCGAGTCCCGAGTCCCGAGTCCCGGTTGTCCCGGGACCCGGACTCAGTGCGTCCTCAGAACTCGAAGCGCCCACCCAGATTGAGCGAGCCGCGATCGAAGTCGTCGTTGCCAAAGGTATGGCGGTAGGAGATGTACGCCTGCCTGCCGTTGGCCATCAGATAGACGAAGCCCAGCCCGGCGCTGCCGTAGCTGGAATCGGTGCCCTGTTGATCCAGACGGAACAGCTGGCTGGGGCTGCCGTTGACCAGGCTGGCCTGTGCCCGCGGATCATCACTGTTCTCGCTGTTCAGACTGAAATCGAACTGCGGCATGAGCACGCCGGTGTCGAGGCTGATGGCGCGGCCGATCTGCACGCCCAGACTGAGCTGCGTGGTCTTGAAGCTCTGGTCGCGATAGGACACGTTGTAGGCGCCGGCACCGGTTTCGGTGAAGGCGTCCACGTCGTTGCGGATGTAGCGCAGACCCAGGTTTGGCGTTACGGTCCAGGCGCCGTAGTTCAGGTGGTAGCCCAGCGAGGTCGCCAGCGTCAGCTGGGTCGAATCGGCATCGCCACGGGCCAGTTCATCGACCTGCATGCCGCCCACGCGGAAGCGGATCGATCGGCTCTGGTCCAGTTTGACGTTGCCGTAGGTCAGCCGGGTATCGACGTAAAAGCGATCGTTGACATAGTAGGAGCCATAGCCGGTGAGCAGCAGGCTCTTGGCATCAAGCTCGCTGCCGGTGTTCACGTCCGAGGTGAACTTGGCGTAGCCCAGCGCCGCGCCGACCACCGAGCGGTTGCTCAGCCGGTAATCGATGCCGGCGGTGATGCCGCGCGAGCTGTAGTCGACGCCGACCCGACCTGAGGCATTGCGCAGATCCTGCTTGCCGTCGGTGATGTTGCCATTGACGAAGAAGCCCCAGGGACTGATCAGTCCGCCTTCGTCATCGCCATAGCCCAGGGCCGCCTGCAGGGCTTCGCCGGCCAGCGACAGGGGAATAGCCTGACCGCCGGAGTTGACGGTCAGGCCGGACAGGCTGAATCCGCCGCCACCACGTCGCAGCTCGTTGAGGCGGGCGTCGACATTGAAGAACTGGGTGGTGGCGATTTCACGCAGCACCAACTGCTGCGCCAACACTTCGTCCGGCGCGATGGCCCGCAGGGCGTCGGTGACTTCGCCGATGCGTCCGTCGTCCGCGGCATCCACAATCTCTTCGCAAACCGCAGCCAGCGCGCTGGCAGGGTCGGCGCATTCGGCCGACACCACCGGCAGTGCCGCCTCGGAAGCTGGATCCACCGCGGCCTCGTCCAGCAGATCGCTGATCTGCTCGACCGTGCGGTCATTGATCTGGGTGGTCTGGGTCGAGCGGTTGTTGGCCGGGTTCGGGTCATTGGTGGACGCCGAGACCACGCCTTCATTGCTGATCGAGCTGCCGGAAGTGGGCGCACGTACGGCAATGGTCGCTGCTGCCGATGCGCCGGCTGCCAGGGGGTTCGCCAGCGTGCAACGGACGGTGCCGGCGGTGTTGGTGCAGGCGAAACCGGCGCCGCTGGCACTGACGAAACTCAGCGCCGCAGGCAGCGTGTCGCTGACAACGACGCCGCTCGCCGCTTCGGGTCCGGCATTGCTGACCGTCAGCGTGTAGCTGTACTGGGCACCTGCCGCCACCGGATCGACACTGTCGGTCTTGACGATGGACACATCGGCTCCGCCGGCCTGGTAACTGACTGCGACCTGGCCCTGATTGTTGGCCGGAACTGGATCAGTGACCGATGACACCACCCGGAGCGACATGTCGGCGCTACCGGTGGCGCCCGGCAACACCCGCGCGGATATTGTCAGGTTCTCGGTGGCGTTCACGCCGATGCTGGCGCGCGTGCATACGATCTGGCGCGCACTGACCGTGCAGGTCCAGCCGTTGCCGCTGGCGCCGACCGCTTCGAGGGCCGCCGACAGCGTGCCGTCAAAGATCACCGCCGTGGCCGGATCCGGGCCGATATTGTTGATCGCCACTTCGAAACTCACATTCTGGCCGGTCAGCACCGAGGCGGGTACGGCCCTGGCGCTGATGCCCAGATCCGCGCGGAGCGGCGGTGGCGGTGGCGGCTCGGCAGTGATCGAGGTGCTTTCGGTGTCGGCGTTGTTGGCGCTGTTCGAGTCGGGCTCGTTCGAGCTCACCGTCGCCCGGTTGCTCAGATTGGTGGCCTGCGCCGGTGCCGTGACCTCGATCGACACGCTGGCACTGGCGCCTGCGGCCAGCGAACCGGCGAGCGTGCAGTTGATGGTGCTGCTACCGTTGCAGTTCCAGCCGGTGCCGGTCGCGGCGACCAGCGTCAGGCCGGCGGGAAGTACATCGTCGACGCGCACGCCGGTGGCGGCGCTGCCGCCCAGATTGCTGACCGTCAGCAGATAGCTGAAGTTGCTGCCGGTGCGCACCGGATCGGCGCTGTCACTCTTGTCGATGGCGAGGTCGACCGGCTCGGGCGGTGGCGCCACTACATCCACCGTGGCCGAGGACACCAGCGCCGTGCTGTTCGACAGCGAGGTCATCCGGGCGCTGTTGGAAATGCTGCGGGGCGTCGCTGGCGCCCGCACCTGAATGTTGAAATCGGCGCTGCGGCCCGCGATCAGCTCGGGTAGCCGGCAGTCGACGGTATTGCCGTCGATGCGGCAGGTCCAATCCGGGCCGGCGGCGCTGAGTATGGTCAGCGCCGAGGGCACCTGATCAATGACCACCAGCCCGAACTCGGGGCTGGAGCCGACGTTGCTGGCCTGCACGTTGTAGCTGAATTCCTCGTTGACCTGGACCTGCTGGGCGCTGGCGGTCTTCAGCAGTCGCAGATTGGCAGCCGGCTGCGTACCCGCGTTAACCCGCAGCGGCCAACTGCGCGGAATCACAAACGGGCTTCCGCGCAAGGGTGAGCCTGGCCCTACCTCATCACAGTTCAAAGTCGCCGTGACGGCCGTGGCACGCACGGTGGCCGTCAGATTCAGTGTCTGGACCGCCGTGGTGGCGCCAATGAAGGTGAAGGACGCGCCTTGGAAACCAGCAATGGTGCCGGGCACGGATTCGCCGGTCACCGTGCAGTTGTTGAACTGTGTGGTGGCGCCAAAGCCTGTCCCGAGGCCACCGCTGGGTGTGATCCGAATGCTGGCCGTCGCCGTACTGCCAATCAAGGCATTGCCAGGACTGAAGGCGATGGTGGATCCGGGTTGGGGGTCATAACTGAGGGACGGCGGTACCGGTAGGGCCGCGGGACAACGAAGTGGCCAACTCTGCTGCTGGCCGATACTGCCGCCAGGCGATTCGTTGCAGAGGAGGGTTGCCAGTTGAATGTTTGGTCCGGCATTGCAGCTGAGCCCGATCGCGGACGCAGAGGAGCCGGGCAGGAAGCTGAAGCTGCCTGGAGACACGCTGAAGGCCGATGCGCCGTTGCCACTGATCGTGCAATTGAGGCCGGTGGTTGCGAAAGGTCCACTGCCCGATCCTCCCATCGGCGTCACCTGGATCGCGGCACTACCGGTGGTACCTGCCCCCCCGAGGGAGAGATTGACTTGATTGCCGGGGGCGGGGATGTAGCTCAGCGTCGGCGGGGAGATTCCGCGTGTCTGGGCGTGCAAGGGGGGAAGAGTGGCAATCAGGGCAATGCCGCAGAGCAGTCGGACTGCTGCGCTTGCGATCCGCGATGGCCTGATTTCTTGTGAGCAATTCATGTGTCAGGCTCCTTGAGCAGGGCTTGGGCCAGGGTTGGAGCAGATTGTAACGTTGATCGGACTGCCGAGGGCCGAATTCCAGGCTGAGGACTCTGCCATGTGATCAATGGCGTGCACGAGCAGGCGCAGGGCAAACCCCAGTGCCGTTAACCGACCACGGGAGCAGGCCATGTGGGGGGCCAGCACTACGCCGTGATCTCGCCGAACGTGGCGCCGACGGCTGCCGATAGCCGCTGCCCCATCCGCACCGGCATGTCTGCACTCAAGGCGGCGTCCCAGTCGGGAAAGGCGGCAGCGCTCAGCACGATCACGGTCGAACCCATGTTGAAGCGGCCGATTTCGGCGCCGACCGCGAATGCCGGGGCCTGATCTTCGGGGTAGTCCTGGACCCGCACCTGATCGGCATAGGGCGGCGTGACCTCGCCGTCGAAAGTGGTCTCGATGCTGGAGACGAAGATGGCTCCGACCAGGATCACCGCCATCGGGCCCTGGTCGGTATCCAGCAGCAGCGCCAGGCGCTCATTGCGCGCAAACAACCGGGGGATCGATTCGGTGGTCCACGGGGCTACGCTGAACAGACGTCCGGGAACGTGGATGGCCCGGCGCAAGCGACCGCCGTAGGGCACGTGCACGCGGTGGTAATCGCGAGGCGACAGATAGATCGTGGCAAAACCGCCGCCTTCAAAGCGCGCGGCCTCATCCTCGCGCCCGCCGAGCAGTTCGCTGACGGTGTAGTCCATGCCCTTGGCCTGGACGATGCGGCCGTCGCGGATGCGCCCGATCTGCGAGATGCGGCCGTCGGCGGGTGACACCAGTGCTCCGCCCTCGGACGCTATCGGTCGGGCTTCTGGCCGCAGCGCCCGGGTGAAGAAGTCATTGAAGCTGGCGTAGGCCTCCGGATCGGGTTCCAGCGCGTCCGCCAGATCGATGTTGTAAGCGCGACTCAGGGTCTTGATCAGCAGCCGCTTCCACGGACCCCAGGTCCAGCGCATCAGGTAATAGACAATCCTGGACAGGAATTGATGCGGCAGCATCAGCTGCAGGGCGACGCCCAGATCCCTTTGCAATCCCATCTCAGTGCTCCTGGCGATCAATCAGCGTGGCGAGGTCCGCGGCCATCACTTCGGCCTGGTGCGGTGGGCGCATCAGCCCGACCAGCCGGGCTTGCGGGTCGACAATCAGCAGCGAGGCGCTGTGGTCCATGGTGTAGTCCTGCGGACCACTGCCGGTAGCGACCTTGGCGTAGATCACGCCCACCGCCCGGGTCAGCGCCAGCAGTTGTTCCTGGCTGCCGGTGGCGGCCTCGAAAGCGGGGTCGAAGAAGGCGACATAGGCAGCCAGTTGCTGCGGCAGGTCGCGCTCGGGATCGATGGACACGAAGCTGACGGCGATATCGGCGTCAGGGCGTTCGCTCTTGAGCTTCGCCAGCGCCGCCTTGGTGGTGGCCAGCGTGGTCGGGCAGACGTCCGGGCAATGGGTGAAGCCGAAGAACACCAGTCGCCAGCGACCCTGCCAGTCCTTGTTCGAGAGGCTGCGGCCATCGGCGCTCTCCAGCATGAACTCGGGTAGTGGCTTGGGTTGCGGATAAAGCAGAGAACCCTGCAGTTGCAACACCGCTTCCGGCGCCGGTTCGCGGCCGTCAAACATCTGCTTGCTGGCGACAAAACCGGCAATGCCGGCGATCGCGGCCAGCGCCACTATGATCCAGGGCAGCTTGCGTTCCAGATGCTGCATGACGCTCATCGACGGAGTTCTCCAGATTGGCCTTGTCACCGCTTGCGCCCGACGCAGCGGGCCGCGCTGCCGTGGCTGCCCGCGGGCGGGGATGGGAATGGCATGGCCGCAGTATAGGCAGGGCATGCTGAGGGCATGTGCAACCCGGGTTAAGCCAGGAGTGCCTTCTCGGGCCAATCGGTGCGAACATCGCAGGGTTTGCACCAGATGTGGGGATCAGACTTGACCGAGGTACTCAGCAGCGTTTGCGACTTCATTCGCTACGCGACCAGCCGATTCAATGAGGCCGGGCTCAGTTTCAGCCAGGGCTTCGACAATGCCCTGGATGAGGCCAGCTATCTGGTGTTGACCAGCCTGCATCTGCCGCACGATCTGCCGCCGGCCTATGCCGCGGCCACACTGCTGCCGGAAGAGCGGGCTGCCGTGCTGGGTCTGATCGCACGCCGCGTCGATGAGCGAGTGCCGGTGGCCTATCTGACCGGCGAAGCCTGGTTTGCCGGGATGTCCTTCAGGGTCAGTCCCGAGGTGCTGATCCCGCGCTCGCCCATCGCCGAGTTGATCGAACGCGGTTTTGAGCCGTGGATGGGCGGCGCCGCGATCGAGCGGGCGCTGGATCTGTGCTGCGGCAGCGGCTGCATCGGCATCGCCACGGCGGTGCATCTGCCCGATGCGCACGTGGATCTGGTGGATATTTCAGCCTCGGCGCTGGCTTTGGCTGCCGAAAATGCGGCCGATCATGGCGTCAGCGAGCGCGTCGAAGTCATCGAATCCGATGCCTTTGCGGCACTTGCCGGGCGTCGCTACGATCTGATCGTCAGCAACCCGCCCTATGTCGGCATTGATGAATATGCGGCCTTGCCCGGCGAATTCAGCCATGAACCGCGTCTGGCACTGGTATCGGGTCGCGATGGCCTGGATCTGCCGCTGCAGATTCTGGCCGCAGCAGCCGAGCACCTTGAGCCGCACGGCGTACTGGTACTGGAGGTCGGCGCTTCCGAGCCGGCCCTGATCGAGGCGTTGCCCGATGTGCCCTTCACCTGGGTGGACTTCGAGCGCGGCGGTTCCGGGGTGGCGGTACTGGATCGGGCAACGCTGGTGCAGTGTGCCGATCAGTTCGCGCAGGCACTGGCGCAGCGTTCGACAGGAAGCTCCGAATGAGTGCGGCGAACACCTTCGGACGCTCGTTTTGCGTCACCACCTTCGGCGAGAGTCACGGTCCGGCCATCGGTTGCGTGATTGACGGCTGCCCGCCGGGCATCGCCATCGAGGCCGAGGACTTCAGGCACGATCTGGATCGGCGCGCCACCGGGCGCTCGCGTTTCACCAGTCAGCGCCGGGAAAGCGACGAAGTGGAAATCCTGTCCGGGGTCTATCAGGGCCGCAGCACCGGCACTCCGATCGCACTGCTGATCCGCAACACCGACGCCCGCTCCAAGGACTACGGCGACATCGCGCTGAGTTTCCGACCCGGTCATGCCGATTACACCTACTGGCACAAGTACGGCATCCGCGATCCGCGCGGCGGCGGCCGTTCCTCGGCCCGGGAAACCACCATGCGGGTGGCAGCCGCGGTGATCGCCAAACGCTATCTGGCCGAGCAGCACGGCATCGCCATCCAGGCCTGGATGAGCGGCATCGGTCCCTATGTGCCGCAGCGCATCGAGCGCAGCAGCGTCGAGGACAATCCGCTGTTCTGGCCGGATCCTGCGCAACTGCCTGAAATCGAGGCCTATCTCGATGGCTTGCGCAAATCCGGTGATTCGGTCGGGGCGCGCCTGAGCGTGATCGCCGAGAACGTGCCGGTGGGCCTGGGCGAGCCGATTTACGGCAAGCTCGATTCCGATATCGCCATGGCACTGATGAGCATCAACGCGGTCAAGGCCGTCGAGATCGGTGATGGCGTCGCCGTGTGCGGCCAGCGCGGCAGCGAGCATCGCGATGAACTGAGCGCCGAAGGTTTCCGCTCGAACCGCGCCGGCGGCATCCTCGGCGGCATCTCCAGCGGCCAGAACATCCTGGCGCATGCCGCCATCAAGCCGACCTCCAGCATTCTGGTGCCCGGCCAGACCCTGAACACCGCCGGCGAGGCCAGCGAACTGGTCACGCGTGGCCGCCACGATCCCTGCGTGGGCATACGCGCGGTGCCGATCATGGAGGCCATGCTGGCGCTGGTGCTGATGGACCATGTGTTGCGCCATCGCGCCCAGTGCGGCGGGGTGCCGCCGCAGCATCCCCGAATCGCAGCCGATCCATTCAATCCAGAAACCCACTGAGCCCTACATGAGCAACAACACCGCAGAGCGATTCAAGATTGCCGTCGTCGGCGCCACCGGCGCGGTCGGAACCACCATGCTGGAGATTCTGGCAGAACGCGATTTTCCGGCTTCCGAGGTGGTGGCTCTGGCCAGCGCCCGTTCGGCCGGCTCGCGGGTGAAGTTCGGCGAGCAGTCGCTGAAGGTCCAGGATCTGGACAGCTACGACTTCAAGGACGTGGCCATCGCCCTGTTCTCGGCCGGTGGCAGCGTCTCCCGCGTGCATGCGCCGCGCGCCGTGGCCGCGGGCGCGATCGTGGTCGACAACACCAGCGAGTTTCGCTACGACGCCGACATTCCGCTCGTGGTCAGCGAAGTCAACCCGCACGCCATTGCGGGCTATCGCAAGCGCGGCATCATCGCCAATCCGAACTGTTCGACGATGCAGATGCTGGTCGCCCTGGCGCCGCTGCATCGTGCTGCCGGTATCGTCCGCATCAACGTCGCCACCTATCAGTCGGTCAGCGGCGCCGGCCAGACCGGCATGGAGGAACTCGGCCGGCAGACCGCCAGCCTGCTCAACTTCCAGGCCATCGAGCCGAAGAAATTCCCGGTCCAGATTGCCTTCAACCTGATCCCCCAGATCGACGTGTTCACCGACAACGGTTACACCAAGGAAGAAATGAAAATGGTATGGGAGACCCAGAAAATTCTGGAGGACCCCACCATCATGGTGAATCCGACCGCCGTCCGGGTGCCCGTGTTCTACGGCCATAGTGAGGCCGTGCACCTGGAAACACGGGAAAAAATCACAGTTCAGCGGGCTCGCGAGTTGCTCGAAGATGCCCCGGGCGTGGTAGTAGTGGATGAAGCCCGGGCCGGCGGTTATCCGACCCCGGTGACCCACGCTGCAGGCCAGGATCCGGTGTTTGTGGGGCGAATTCGCGAGGACATCAGTCACCCCAGAGGTCTGAACCTGTGGATCGTCTCCGACAACATTCGTAAAGGTGCGGCCCTGAACGCAGTTCAGATCGCAGAACTATTGGTAAAATCCTACATGTGATCTATAGTTACGTTCGCCTCATAAGGTCGTTTCGAGTTTAATGACCTAATACGCGGCCACCAATAGAAGCCGCACTGCCCTCGGGGGAGCTCCATGAAAGGACCGCGCAAGACACTTCTGGCCAGCAGCATTCTCGCCATCCCATCGCTAGCACACGCGCTGGGCCTGGGCGGGATTGAAGTGAAATCCGGGCTCAATGAGCCTCTCAATGCCGAGATCCAGGTGATCCAGGCTGCCCCCGGGGAAGCCGATGGGCTTGCGGTGGCACTAGCCAGCGCCGAAGATTTCGCCCGGGTGGGCATCGATCGCGCCCGCATGGACATGCCGCTCAGCTTCGCCGTAGGCAAGGCCAGCAACGGCCAGGCCGTGATCAAGGTCACCTCGGCAGTGCCGGTACGCGAGCCCTTCCTGAATTTCCTGCTCGAGGTCAACTGGTCCAAGGGCCGCTTGCTGCGCGAGTACACAGTTCTGCTGGATCCGCCCGTGAGCGCGCCATCCCGGGGCAACCCGCAAGTGGCCACTGCTCCCGTGCGCGACACCAAGCCGGTGACCCCGGTGCAGCAGGCACCGGCAGCACCGGCCGCCGCGGCCAAACCGGTTGCTCCTGTCGCCGCTCCGAAACCAGCCACGTCTCCGGCTCCGGCTCCCGCGCCAGTGGCGGCGCAACCTGCTGCGCCGACGCCAGGCGAATACGGGCCAGTCAACCAGGGCGAGACGCTGTGGGAAATCGCCCAGGCGACCCGTCCGGACGGCGTCAGCGACATGAATCGCTTCATGATCGCGCTGTTGCGGATGAATCCGGACGCTTTCTACGAAGAAAATATCAACGCGCTCAAGCGCGGTGCGATTCTGCGCATCCCGAGTGGCAGCGAAGTCAATTCGATCGCCGCGAGCGAGGCATCCGCGGCAGTCCGCAACCAGAATGAACTTTGGCGCGGATATCAGAGCGCCCAATCGGCGACTCCGACCCGGCTTGCCGATGCCGGCGCCAGCGAGAGCCTGCGTACGCCGCCGGCCAGCGGTGGTTCGGGTGGTTCGCGCCTGGAATTGCTGCCACCACGCGCCGGTGATGCACAGGGCGCTGCCGATCGTCCCGGATCCGGGGGTCTCGATCGCAGCGACGAGGTGATCAAGAACCTCCGCGGTGACCTGGCACGCTCTCAGGAAGATCTGGTCAGTTCGCGTCAGGAAGTCAGCGAACTGCGCTCGCGCGTGACTGATCTGGAGAAGATCAAGACCGATCAGGACAAGGTGCTGTCGCTGCGCAACGACGAATTGAAGTCGCTGCAGACCCGCGCCGCCGAGCTTGAGAAACGCATCCGCGAACTCGAAGCCCAGGCTGCCGCGGCTCCGGTGGCGGCAGTCGACACCGCTGGCACGGAAGAGCCCAAGCCAACGCCGGATATCTGGAAGCCCGAAGACGCCACGCCTCCGGTAGACACCTCGGCTGAGCCGGCTGAGCCCACAGAACCTGCTGAGCCGCCAACGGACGTGACCGAGCCGACAGACATGGTCCCCGAGCCGCCGGTTGATGCCACGCCGGTCGAGCCGTCACCCGCAGAGCCGGTAGACAGCACAGCCGTCACTCAGCCTGTTGCAGAACCCGAGCCGGTCAAGCCGGAGCCGGTGCCCGAGCCTGCGCCTGCAGACGGCGGCTTGCTCGGTAATCCCTGGGTGCTCGGCGGCGTAGGCGCGGCCCTGCTGGCCTTGCTTGGTCTGCTGTTTGCCCGCTTCCGTCGCAAGCCGGAGGCGGAGAGCAGTGACTTCGCCGCGGACGACGACGATCACGGCGGTTTCTTCCCGGCCGACCACGCACCGCAGCCTGCGGCTGACGATGGTGATGCCGAAGAGGAGGCACTGCTCGACCAGATCGCCATGAATCCCGGCGATCTGCGAGCTCGTCTGGCGCTGCTCGAGCTCTATCACGGGCGCCAGAATGCGGCAGAGTTCGAGACTGCGGCACGTGCCATGCGCGCCCAGATTGCGAGCGAAGACCAGCCCGAATGGCGTCAGGCCGTTGCGCTGGGCGCAACCATTCTGCCGGGCCACGCCATGTTCGCCCCGCAGGATGACTTCCCAGACGAGGTCAACTTCGACGAGCCGGAGCATTCACCGTCCGAGCCGATGGACAGCGGACTGGATATCTCCGCTTTCGAAGACCGCGAACCGACCGTCGACCCGGGCATGCCTGCGGCTCCTCTGCAGGCAGCAGAATCGAATTTCGACTTCGACTTCGATCTCGACTCGCCGACCGAAGCCATTGCACCGGTCGCTGCACCGGTCTCCGAACCCGAGCCGCAGCCCGAACCACCACAGGTCGCCGCCAGCCCGTCTTCCGCTGGAGAAGAGCTGAGCTTCGATTTCGATCTGGACGTGCCGGCTACCGAGATGCCGGAGCCAGAGCCGCAGCCAGAGCCGGCGCCGGTTGAGCCGGTGGCAGCGACAAGGGAGGAATTGTCTCTGGACCTTCCGGACATCGATTTCGCCAACATGGCTGAGCCGGAACTGGATCGCGCTTCGCTGGAGGCCGGCAGCCCGGCGCCCAATGTGGACGACGAACTGGGCGACCTGGGCGTGTTTGGCGACGATGCGGTCGCCACCAAGCTCGATCTGGCGCGCGCCTACATGGATATGGGCGACCCGGACGGTGCCCGCAGCATGCTGGAAGAGGTGATCGGCGAGGGCAACACCGAGCAGAAGGACGAAGCTCGCAAGTTGCTGGACGGCCTGCGCTGAGCATTGCGCTAGACTAAGCTGCACGCTTCGAGGGGCCGGGAAACCGGCCCTTCGATTTTCTGGCTCCAGGGACCCGCACTCGGCAATGCCTCGCTACGCACTCGGTGTCGAATACGATGGCAGTGATTTCCTCGGTTGGCAGGTTCAGCCGCAGGAGCCCACGGTGCAATCGACCCTGGAGCGGGCGCTGGCCTTTGTCGCCGCCGAACCGGTGACCGTGTTTTGTGCCGGTCGTACCGACACCGGCGTGCATGCGCTGGGACAGGTGGTCCATTTTGACTGTAGCGCCGAGCGCGCGGAGCGCGCCTGGATCATGGGCTGCAACTCGCGCCTGCCCGACAGCGTCGCTGTGCGCTGGGCCCAACCGGTGTCCGAGTCCTTCCATGCCCGCTATTCGGCGCGCCGGCGCAGCTACCGCTATCGAATCCTGCGCAGGGCCACGCGTCCGGCGCTGGAGGCGCGCTATGTGCTCTGGGCGCGCGAGGAACTGAACATCGAAGCCATGCGCCTGGCGGCGCAGGCTCTGGTCGGCAAGCACGATTTCACCAGCTTCCGCACGCTCGCCTGCCAGTCGAAATCACCGGTGCGCGAGGTTTACCAGATCAGCCTGGTCGAAGCGGGCGAGCATCTGGACCTGTATTTCGAAGCCAATGCCTTCCTGCACCACATGATTCGCAATTTCGTCGGTAGTCTGCTCAAGGTGGCTCGCGGCGAACGCCCGGTGCAGTGGATCTCCGAGGTGCTGGCCGCGCGCGATCGCAGCAAGGCCGGCCCCACTGCGGCCGCGCATGCGCTGACCTTCATGGCGGCGCGCTATCCGGCCGAATTTGCCTTGCCGGCGGAGCACACGCTTTGAGCTACCGGGCGCGTGTCAAATTCTGCGGCATTACCCGCGCCGAAGACGCCCGCTACGCCGCCGATCTGGGCGTGGATGCGATCGGTCTGGTGTTTGTGCCCAGGAGTCCACGCTGGGTCAGTACTCAGACCGCGGCCGAGATCTGCAGCGTCATCCCGCCGCTGATCCAGATCGTCGGCTTGTTCATGGATGCCGACGCCGACACGGTCAAGGCGACCCTGGCCGCTGTGCCGATCGATCTGCTGCAGTTCCACGGCGCCGAAACGCCGGAGTTTTGCGACAGTTTCCGGCGTTCCCATGTCAAAGCGCTGGCGATGGGTGATGGTCTTGACGTCGAATACGCGGCCGAACGCTATGCTCGGGCTCGTGGTGTGCTGCTGGACGCGCATCGCAGTGGTGAGCAGGGCGGCACCGGAATGCGCTTTGACTGGTCAGAAATTCCGGCGCGTCTGGCGCCGAGGATCATTCTGGCCGGTGGCCTGGGACCGGACAATGTGGCGCAAGCCATCCGCCAGGTTCGCCCATACGCGGTCGATGTATCCAGTGGAATCGAATCGGCGCCGGGCATCAAATGCCCGCGTCGCATGCAGCAATTCATGAATGAGGTGGATCGTGCAAGCCGAGATCAAGGGCGCGACTGAACGCGTCGACTACGCCAGCTTTCCCGATGCCCGCGGGCACTTCGGACCGTATGGCGGGAGTTTTGTCGCCGAGACTCTGATGGAGCCGCTGGCTGAACTGGCGGCAGCCTACGAGCGCTATCGGGTCGATCCCGAATTCATCGCCGAACTTGAACGCGATCGCAAGTATTACGTCGGTCGGCCCACGCCTATCTATCACGCCGAGCGCCTCAGCCGCGAAGTCGGCGGTGCCCAGATCCTGCTGAAACGCGAGGATCTGAATCACACCGGCGCCCACAAGATCAACAACACCGTGGGTCAGGGTCTGTTGGCCAAACGCATGGGCAAGCGCCGCATCATTGCCGAGACCGGCGCCGGTCAGCATGGCGTGGCCAGCGCCACCATTGCCGCACGGCTGGGTCTGGAATGCGTGGTCTACATGGGCGCGGTCGATATCGAGCGCCAGGCCATCAACGTGTTCCGCATGAAACTGCTGGGCGCTACCGTGGTGCCGGTGGAATCGGGTTCGCGCACCCTCAAGGACGCGCTCAACGAAGCCCTGCGCGACTGGGTGACCCATGTCGATCACACCTTCTACATGATCGGCACCGTGGCCGGGCCGCATCCCTATCCGAAGATGGTGCGCGATTTCAACGCCATCGTCGGCCAGGAAGCGCGTCGCCAGATGCTCGAGGAATACGGCAAGCTGCCCGAAGCGCTGGTGGCCTGTGTAGGTGGTGGTTCCAATGCCATCGGCCTGTTCCATCCCTTCCTCGGCGACGATGCCGTTGCCATCTACGGCGTCGAAGCGGCGGGCGAGGGCATCGCCACTGGCAAGCATGCGGCCTCGCTGTCGGCCGGCGTGCCCGGCGTGCTGCACGGCAACCGCACCTATCTGATTGCCGATGGCGACGGCCAGATCATCGAAACGCACTCGGTATCGGCCGGTCTCGACTATCCCGGCGTTGGTCCTGAGCACGCCTGGTTGAAGGACAGTGGTCGCGCCAACTACGTCGGCATCACCGACGATGAAGCCCTGGCCGCTTTCCACCAACTGGCGAAGACCGAGGGTATTCTTGCCGCCCTCGAAAGCGCCCATGCGGTGGCCTACGGCGTCAAGCTGGCCGCCACCCTGCCGCGCGATCAGCACGTGCTGGTCAACCTGTCCGGTCGCGGTGACAAGGACGTCAACACCATCGCCCGTCTCGAAGGCATCAGTCTTTGAAACGGCGGCGGCATCTGAATCAGTTCAAGGAAGTACAGGCATGAATCGCATCGACGCGCGTTTTGCCGAGCTCAAGAGCGCGGCGCGACCAGGACTCATCACCTTCGTGACCGCTGGCGATCCGGATCCAGCCCTGACCGTGCCGGTGATGCATGCACTGGTGCGCCATGGCGCCGATCTGATCGAGCTGGGCATGCCCTTTTCCGATCCGATGGCCGACGGTCCGGTGATCCAGCAGGCCAATGAGCGGGCGCTGGCCAAGCATGTGGGTCTGAGCCATGTGCTCGACAGCGTGCGCGCCTTCCGCGCCGACGATGCCAGCACGCCGGTCGTGCTGATGGGCTATCTGAACCCGATCGAGCGTTATGGTTTTCCGCGCTTTGCCGAGGCCGCGGCCGGTGCCGGTGCCGATGGCATGCTGCTGGTCGATTGCCCGATCGAGGAATCCGGGGATTACGAAAGTACCCTGCAGTCGCTGGGGTTGCGCCAGATCTACCTGCTGGCCCCGACCACGCCGCCGGCGCGACGCGCGCGCATCGCCGCCAAGGCCAGTGGTTTTCTCTACTACGTGTCCTTCAAGGGCATCACCGGCGCCGGCCATCTGGAGCAGGGCAGTGCGGTGGCGGCCCTGGAAGAGCTGCGCGGTTTGAGTCAGGTTCCCATCGCCGTGGGATTCGGCATCAAGGACGCACAGAGCGCAGCGGCACTGGGTGCGCACGCCGAGGCGGTGGTCATCGGGAGCGCCCTGGTCGAAGGATTGAACGGCGCAGTCGATGCCGCAGACGTCGATCGCCGCCTGGCCGGATTCCTGCCGCCGATACGCGACGCCCTGCACGCTCTGGCGCCAGACTGAGCCCGTTGCGGACGTCGTTGGCGTCCGGCGTTAGACTGCGCCATCGGAGTAGCCCGGCGAATCCATCCGCCCGTCGTGCATTTGCTCCTGTTCCCTTGCCCATTCTTGACGAAAACTGACTATGAGTTGGCTCAGCAAACTGATGCCCGCACGCATCCGCACCGAGGGCACTGCCAAGCGCAACGTGCCGGAAGGATTGTGGGAGAAATGTCCCTCCTGCGCCGCCGTGCTCTACGGGCCGGAACTGGAGCGCAATCTGCGGGTGTGCCCCAAGTGCAATCACCACATGAGCATCTCCGGCCGCAAACGGCTGGAGAACCTGTTCGATCCTGGCAGCATGATGGAGATCGACACCCACCTGACGCCATTTGACGCGCTCAAGTTCCGCGACTCCAAGCGCTACCGCGATCGCCTGATCGCGGCCCAGCGCCAGACCGGCGAGAAGGATGCGCTGGTGTCGGCGCGCGGTCTGCTCAAGGGCCGGGCGCTGATCGCCAGTGCCTTCGAATTCGGGTTCATGGGCGGCTCGATGGGCTCGGTGGTCGGTGAGCGCTTCACCTGCGCGGCCGAGCGCGCCCTCGAGGAGCGCGCCCCCTTCGTCAATTTTTCGGCCACTGGCGGCGCGCGCATGCAGGAAGGCCTGTATTCGCTGATGCAGATGGCCAAGACTTCAGCCGCGCTGGCGCGTCTGCGCCGGGCCGGGGTGCCCTTCATCTCGGTACTGACCCATCCAACCACCGGCGGCGTCTCGGCCAGCCTCGGCATGCTCGGGGACATGAATCTGGCGGAGCCGCAGGCCCTGATCGGCTTTGCCGGGCCGCGCGTGATCGAGCAGACCGTGCGCGAGACCCTGCCCGAGGGCTTCCAGCGCAGTGAATTCCTGGTCGACAAGGGCGCCATCGACGCCATCATCGACCGCCGCGAACTGCGCGATCGTCTGGCCGCGATGCTGGCCATCCTGATGCGCCAGCCGGTGCCGGCCAACGTCAGCAGCAGCGTCAGCGCCTGAAGCTCGTGCCTGAGCCCGGTTGCGCGGCGGCGAACACGTGCGCGGCGAGGGCGTGGGCATGAGTGCCGTGCCCACCCGCGGCGACTCTCTGGCGCTGTGGCTGAAGTACCTGGAAGGGCTGCATCCGCGCGGCATAGACCTGGGATTGGATCGCGTCGGAGCCGTGTATGCGGCATTGGGCTCGCCGCGACCGGCGCCGGTCTGCATCACCGTCGGTGGCACCAACGGCAAGGGTTCCACCGTGGCCTTGCTGTCGGGCATGTTGCAGCAAGCCGGATACCGGGTCGGTCGCTATACCTCGCCTCACCTACTGCGCTACAACGAGCGCCTGCATATTGGCGACGAGGAATCCGCCGATGCGGCCTGGGTTGAGGCCTTTGCCCGGATCGATCAGGCCCGCGGCGAGATTTCGCTGAGCTATTTCGAATTCGGCACGCTCGCCGCCTTCCTGTTGCTGGCAGAAGCGGGGCTGGATGCAGCCATTCTCGAGGTCGGCCTGGGCGGGCGTCTGGATGCGGTCAATCTGATCGATGCCGATGTCGCCATCCTGACCAGCGTCGGCCTCGATCATCAGGAATACCTCGGCAATACCCGCGAGCAGATCGGCTGGGACAAGGCCCATATCTTCCGCGCCGGGCGGCCGGCCGTGATCGCGGCGCTGGATCTGCCGGCGAGCGTGATCGAGGTGGCCAAGCAGATCGGCGCTGCCATTCATGTGTTGCCCGAGATCGAGCCTGTACAGGGCCAGCACTGGCGCTGCCCGCTGCCGGATGGCGGCAGTATCGAACTGCCGGCGCCGCTGTTGCAGGCGCCGCACCAGACCCGCAATGCCTGCGCCGCGGTCTGGGCCTGGATCTTGCTCGGCCAGCGTCTGCCGTTCTCGGCGCAGGCGGCGGCGCGCGGGATTGCCCAGACCCAGCTGACCGGGCGCCTGCAGCGTCTATCCGCAGCGGTCGAGACCTGGGTCGATGTGGCCCACAACGGCGAGGCGGCCGCCAGTCTGGCTGCCTGGCTGCGGGGCCAGCCGCAGAAACCCACGGTCGCCATCTTCGCGGCACTGGCCGACAAGGATCTGGCTGCAATCGTAGATCCGCTGGCGCAAGCTTTTGCTGCCTGGATCGTGCTCGACCTGCGCCCGCGCTCACCCAGAGCCGCAGATCCGCTGGCCCAGAGCCGCGCGCTGCGCAGCCTGTTGCCGGCGACAGTCGCGGTCGAGAGCGTCGATACCCTGGCCAGGGCGCGGGCCATGGCCGAAACCATGGCTTCGGAACGTGGCCGCATCCTGATCTTCGGCTCTTTCATCACCGTCGCCTCGGCTCTCGCCTGAACGTTGCCCCGAGTGGAGGCCGCGCTTCGTGCCGGCCGGCCTATACTCAGGGTCTACACGCTAGCCGACCGCTCATATCTATGGACGATGCTCTTCGCCAACGCCTGGTAGGCGCCGCTGTGATCATTGCGCTGGCGGTGATCTTCGTGCCCATGCTGCTGGATTCTCCAGAAGATCCGGCGCGCACGCAGCAGGTGGACCTCAGCATCCCGCCGCGTACCGAGCCGGGGATCGAAACCCGCCGCTTGCCGCTGGATCCGGCGATGACCGCGCCAGTGCCCAGCCCCGAAACCCTGGCGGCAGATACGCCGGAAACCGTGGCCGAGCCAGTGCCGGCACCCGACGCCGGTGGCGTCGAGCCGGTCGCCGAGCCCACCCCCGCCGCGCCTGCGCCGCCGAAGCCGGCGCCAACACCTGCAACAGTGGCGGCGGAACCCCCGGCAGCGGAACCGCCGGTCGCCGAGCCGCCGCCGCCGACGAAACCGTCAGCGACCATGCCGACCCCGGCGAAGGGCGGGCGTTTCCTGGCCCAGTTCGGCAGCTATGCCGAGCGCAGCAACGCCGATTCGCTGGTGCGCGATCTGGCCAAGGCCGGGGTTCCGGCAGATATTGAAGTCCTGAAGAGCAGCTCCGGTCGATCGCTGCACCGGGTGCGCTCCAGGCCTTATGCCACCCGCACCGAGGCCGACGCCGCTCGTCTGGGCGCGCAGCGGCAGATTGCCGGCCTGGCCAGCACCGTCATCGAACTGCCGGCAGCCGATGCGAGTCAGTCGACACCAGCAGCCGCCAATCTCTCCGGTTGGGCGGTCCAGGTCGGCGTGTTCACGCGCAAGGACGGCGCCGATGAACTGGTGACGCGTCTCCGCGGAGCCGGCTATGCCGCCTTTGTCGAACCGATCAAGCTGGCCGGTGGACAGACCAGTCACCGGGTACGGGTAGGGCCGGAAGTCAAACGGGAAAATGCCCAGCGCATCCAGACCGAGATCAAGGCCAAATTCAAGATCGATGCGCTGGTGGTTTCCCATCCCTGAGGCTCCACTGCGCGGTCGAATGAGGCTCCACGCATGATCTGGGTGGATTGGCTGATCGTCGGCATCATCGCGCTGTCGGCTGCCATCAGCCTGATCCGCGGCTTCGTGGTCGAGGCGCTGTCCATCATCATCTGGGTGGTGGCGCTGTGGGCGGCCTTCCAGTTCACCGGGCCCTTCGCCCAGACCTTTCTGGGTGGCATCGAACTGCCCTCGGTGCGTCTGGCGGTGGCCGCACTCATCCTGATCATCGCCATCCTGATGCTGGGGTCGATGCTGAGCTGGGTGCTCGGGCGTCTGGTGCGCTCCACCGGTCTCAGCGGCACGGATCGCCTGCTCGGAGCCGTGTTCGGCATCATCCGCGGCGCCCTGACGGTGGTCTCGCTGGTGGCGGTCGCCAG